>JAFAPL010001105.1 GCA_019247135.1 Chloroflexota bacterium
AACCTGGGCCGTGTCGCGGCGGCTCAGGGTGATTTCGTCCGCGCAACCGCATCGCTCGAGGAGGGTCTGCGGTTGTCGCGGGACCGCGGTGACAGGCGGGAGATCGTGGCAGGTGTGGAGGAGCTGGCGGTTCTCGCCTGCGCCCAGGAACAGCTGGAGCGCACGGCGCGTCTGTTCGGGGCGGCCGAGCTCATGCGTGAGCTCATCTGCGCACGCCGTCCACCGGCTGACCAGGCGCGGTCTGATCAGTGCATAGCCGCGGCACGGGTGGGACTCGGCGAGGTCCCGTTCGCTGTCGCGTGGGATGACGGGCGTTCGATGACGTGGGAACAGGCCGTCGCCGAGGCGTTGAACGCGCCGTAGATCAGCAGGCTGCGCTGACTTGCCGACGCGGCGGACGCGGCTATCATCGCTGCTCACGCAGCGGCACGATGCTCAGTGGCTGTGTAGTGGATCAGGCCGCGCTGCACGGTCTGCTTGGAAAAGTGCGCGATCTCGGCTTGCCGTTGATCGCCGTTCGTCGAAGGACAGAACAATGAAGATCACCACCTCGAATCTGATCCGATTCTCCGGACTGGCACTCGTCCCCGCCGGGATCGTCTTCGCTGGCATTCAGCCGATTCACCCGCCCGATGTCGTCGAGTCGGTCACCACTCAGCTATGGGCCGTCATCACCTCCCTGAAGTTCGTGATGAGCATCCTCTTCGTAGTAGGCATTACGGGACTGTACGCGCGGCAGGCGGAAAAGGCCGGCTTGTTCGGACTGGTGGCTTTCCTGGTGCTAGCAACGTCCTGGACGCTGCAGTCAGCGTTCGTCTTCACCGAAGCGTTCGTCCTGCCGCCGTTGGCGGCCACGGCGCCAGAGTTTGTGGATGGCGCCCTCGGGATCTCCTACGGGCACATGGGTAACGTCAACCTCGGTGCTCTGCCCACGATCTATTCGCTCGGCGTAGGCATCACCTACATGCTTGGCGGCCTGCTCTTTGGGATCGCGACGTTCCGTGCGGGCATCCTGCCGCGCGTCCCTGCTGGTTTGCTGGCTATCGCCGCCCTGCTGACGCCACTGGCGGGACTGCTGCCACACGCGGAACAGCGCTACGCGGCAGTGCCAGTCGCGTTGGCTCTGGCCTGGCTGGGGTATGCGCTCTGGTCCGAGCGGCGGGCCTCAGCGTCTCAGGTCGCATCTGCCCCAGCAAGCGCGCAACTCCGTCCGGCTGCTGCCAAGTAATCGGCGCAGCCGCACGAGTTGGAGAATGCGGACCCCCGGCGCCTTATGGCTGCGACTAGCGCATGTGGACGGTGTGTCGGGGGGACTGCGTCGGTCGGTCAGCAGCCCAGTTACGCGATGCGCTCCAGCTGGATTTGCGCCGCCCGGGCGCAGTGCTGCATCACCAGGAAGTAGCGCTGCACCATGTCGGCACCAACCTCGAATGGATGCGGCCCACTCCCGCGTCCCGGAATCATCCTGATCTTGTTTACGGCGTTGTCCTGTACGGAGTGGTTCGACAGGATCACCGTTGCATTCGTATCCGCTGCTCTGGCGGCGATGCGTTTTTGAGAGTCGATGTACGTCTGGAACTTCTGAATGCCAACTTCCGGCGTGGTGTAAGGAAAAGCGAATCCAGTGCCGCCGGAATACACAACATTGACGGGCCGGCCGTCATCGAAAACAGTGAACGTATATGAGAGCGTGCCGTCTGTGTGGCCGGGCGTCCGCCAGATGGTAACGGTGGTGTCGCCCAGCGTTAGCTGCTGGCCATCCTCCGCTTCAAGATCTCGCCTGGGAGCCATCGTCAAGTAGCGTTTCGGCAGCTGCTCGACGAGGTCCCAGTCCCGTCGGTCCATGACGATGCGGTGACCGCGATTCTGGAGCATCTCCGCACCGCCGATGTGATCGGCATGCGCATGCGAGATGATCACGTACTTGATGTCGCCTGGGTCCAAGCCGAGCCTCTGCATCCCGCCAACGATGAGCTCCTCGGAGTTGTACGGGAAGATGGTGTCGATCACGATGAAACCCTGGCTCGTCTCGAGCGCCCAGGCTGAGTGGATCTTGCCACCCACGAAATACAGATTGTCGAAGACCTGAGCCGAATCTGCGTACCATTCGTCGCGAGCGGGCACCGCCTTGGGATCGCGCACGAACGCGGGAGGCTCGTTGGTCGGCTGGGCGGCTTTGTCTCGGAAGACCGCCATCAGGCCCAGGCCACTCAGCAGGCCGAGGTGTTCGAATCCGGCCGCATTCTTGGCCTGTCGCAGACCGTCCAGGACTTCCTCGTCCCAGTCTCTCAGGTCGCGTGTCTGCGTGTGCATTCGACCACCGTATCTCTTGTCCGAGCTTACGCGGTGGGGCAACACCGGTCAAATTCTCGTTCACGTCCGTAAACGACGTACGCGGCACACAGGCTGCTTCATACGGGTGATGACCAGCCCAGAAGTCACCAACACCGAGAGTTTGCGGAAGCTCCGCGAGTTGACCAGCGGCATCCACACGGTCATGCTGACCACTGTCGACCAGGACGGGACGTTGCGCAGTCGACCGATGGGCACGCAGGAGCTCGACCCCGACGGCTGCCTGTGGTTCTTTACCGAGACAGCCGCCGACAAGGTTGCCGATGTTCAACAGGAGCAGCAGGTCAACGTGGCGTATAGCCACCCTTCCGATCGCTGGATCTCCGTTTCGGGTACGGCAACCCTGGTGCACGACGCAGCCAAGCAGCGAGCGCTCTGGAACCCATTCGTACAAGCCTGGTTCCCAGGTGGTCCGGACGATCCGTCCGTGGCGTTGCTGCGCGTCCAGGTGACGGGAGCGGAGTACTGGGAGGCCCCAGGCGGCAAGGTGGTGCAGTTGTTCAAGATCGTTCGGTCGGCGATTACGCACCAACCGCCGACCGACATTGGAAAGAGCGAGAGGCTGAGGGTGCAGGGCTCCGGCTAGTCAGGATGCGGCGCGCTTGTCTGCTTTGTAGGATTCCTTTGCACCCTCCACAATCGTCTTGATGTTCTCGCGATCGCGGATCAAGGCATCTATCGTGGACTTGAGTTCTCCGACGTCGATGTCTCCGCTCGTGCGCTTGTTGAGCACGGCGGCCAATGCCTTCATGTACACGATACCTGCAGCGACTGTTACGCCGTAAATCGTTGCACCCTGGATAGCAATACCGGCGGCCGTGCCAATGCCTGGAAATAGCTTGACGGCCGTGCCAACGATCAGGCTGGCGCCGAAGTAACTCGCCAGGTTGGTCGCGAGTCCGGTGGCGATGCTCTTGACCAGGTGCTCGGAAAATGGCAGGTCGATCGCCTTGTTGATTCGGATATACATTGTCCAGACGTTTGCTCCAGCGGCGGCGATGTCCGCCGCCGGTATTGGAACAAGCGCCGCGCCGACGGCCAGACCGGCGTGCAGCTTGACAATTCCCTTCAGCTCGCCCGGGAGATTCTCGTCCGCGGTACGATTGACTGCTCTGGTCAAGCTAATGGCTGCTTCAAAGATATTTTCGTCAATCATCGATCTGCCCCTCAATGTACGTGTAAGGCCAGCAAGGCCAGGACCGCCAGGCCGCCCCCAGCAGCCAAGGTGACGATGCGCAGCTTCAGACCGCTCAAACCGGACGTCACATCCGCTCGCAATTCGTTGACCTGGCGCTGCAAAGACGGATGTGCGTCGCGCTCAGCGCGCACCTCGGAAAGTAGCTCGCGCACCCCGGCTTCGGTTTGCGAAGCCAGGTCATCCAGGCGCGCGTTCGCCTCCACCTGCCATGTCTGGATGACCTGTTCCGTTCGTTGTCTACCCTGCTCGAGCGTCGATTGGAGCGCAACTCGGATGGAGTTGTCCCGCTGCTCGATCTCAGACAGCAGCGTGCTCGCCCGATGCTCAAAGTCCATCAGATTGTGGTCCAGTTGGCGCACGCGGGCGTCCAGGTCCGCCTGGAGGGATGTGACCTTGCGCTGGACCTCGTCTACCGCGCCCAGTCTCGTCTTCGCGTCGTTGCGGATGTCCTCGAGACAGCGGTCCGACTGCACCTGAAACGCTGTCACCGAATCGTCGAACGACAACGCGACCTCTTTGAGTGCCATCCCAAGAGCGAACACTTCGGCTCGCGTTGCTGCCACGCTAGCAGCTTCGTCCATGACTGCCATCAATTCTTTCTCCATCACTTGCATATGGCGTTCGGCTTCGGCTCGCAGCAGGGCAGTCGTCGCGCCAGCGTCGAGAACTTCTCCAAGCTCTGCATCGGAGAGGGCGGACGCCACTTCGAATCGCTTCAAACCGGTGTAGTGCGAAATTGCCGGAGTACTGCAGAGCGCCTCCAGCTCTTTGATCCGCTCCTCTAGTTGGTGTTTCTTATGGACGCCTCGCCCGAGGCGAATCGCGGCGCCAAGTCCCGGAATCACGATAATCCCCCATCCAAGCTACAGGGCGCCGGCGACGCTCAACTGTTTCACTACAGCTGGCACGAGCGGCAATTGCCGTTGCAGCGCCCGCGGCAAACCACCTGACGCTAGCTGTACGTGCAGCGCCTGCACGGGCTGGCTGGTTGCCTGGAGCTCCTTCAGCCGCTTCTCTGGACCGGAAGTCATCCATTTCGTCACACCCCAGGCAGCTGCCGTGGCAACCAGGCTCAATCCGCCAGTTACCAGGGCTTCGCCGACGTGCGCGGTCAACGCGGCGAACTCCGCGCCGTAGCCCATGGCTTCCGCGAGCGTGTGGAGCTCGGCCGAGTGCGTGACCAGGAACTCGCCGAGTTCGAATGCACCTTGCGCGGTCGTGATTGTGAGGTGCGCCGTTTCGCCCCAGCCCAGCGTCTCACCGACCGCGTACGCCAACTGGAGAGTTTCCCAATTGTGCACGATGAAACTCAGTGTCGGCATGGCAGGGCCGAACGAATAAATGCGCCATGCGCAGGTGACCGCGCCGAGGGTGAGCCCGACCAGAGCTGGCGTTCGCAGTAAATCGCTGGACCCGAGCTTGAGGTGCCAGTCACCAGTTCGCCTGGGGTCGCTCGCGCGTGCGACGCGCTCCACCTCGGTGATCTGGTCAGCCGAGAAGCCGAGCGTGCGCAAGGCCACGTCGCAGGTCGCGTTTGGCCGAGGCCGAGTGGACCGCCTCGCGGCCAGGTCCGTGCAACCGAGACGGGACAGATAGGAGTGGGTTCGCTTGTTCAGCATGCGTACTCGTCCCCACGCGAATACAACGCTGGCGAATCAGTTTTTCGCGGGTAAGCTACTTTTTGACGGGCAGCGGCACACGGCGCATCGCGACTGGTGCTTCCGGTCTTCAGAACTCACCGACCGCTTTGCCTCAAAGCGGTCGGTGCATGCTGCACGGCCGGATCAGGCCGTGCGCGCACATTGCAGATACAGCGTGAGGGTCGTCGCGCTGGGTACGGTGAAGGCCAGCCGCCACACCGTCGGGTCCCCGTCGCGTGGGTGGCTCTCGGTCACCGTCGAGCCACTCGGCAGGGTGTAGCCGCCGCTGATCGCGGTCTTACCAGCCGGGCAGGCCGCTTCGAAGATGAACGCCCCAGCCCCACTGATCGGCTGCTGAACGGGGATAGTCTGATACTCGCTCAGGCCAGGCAGTCCCTGTGGACCCGCTTCGCCGCGATCGCCTTTGTCGCCCTTGTCGCCCTTAGGACCGGGCACTCCAGCCTGGTTCCAGGGCAACGCCGTCTCGTTGCGATCGCAGACCTGGTCGGCCGCGATGACGCGGAGCTTCCCGTTCGTGTCCTGGTAGCAGCCGTGGATCACGCCATCCGGACCAGGAATGACGCCAGCGGCGTGGGCTCCGCCGACGAGCAGGCTCGCTCCGAGAAGGCCTGCCGCCAGGCTGCGTCCGAGGCGAGTGCGCCAGATCTGCGCAAGGAAATGCGTCTGGTTCGTGGAGCTGTGCAGTGAGTTGTTCATGACTCCCCGAGACTAGGATCCAAAAATCGTCGAGAGGAGGGGGCTAACCCCTGTGTGCTCGAGGACACCCCGAGCCGCGACCGAACCGTTCCGCCTTCAGCGGCGTATCCCTGCTATGCACGCGCCTCTCTTGCCTGGACCACTGCCACCTGCCGGACGCACGCTCGTCGTACTGCCCACCTACAACGAGCGCGAAAACCTGCCGCGGCTCGTCCCCCAGCTGCTCGCGGTCGACTCCGGCCTGGACATCCTGGTCGTCGACGACGGCTCACCTGACGGTACTGGCGATATCGCCGATGGGCTCGCCCTGGCCGACCAGCGCATTCGAGTGCTGCACCGGCCGTGCAAGCAGGGGTTAGGCACCGCCTACCTGGCAGGCTTCCGTGACGCGCTGGCAAACGGCTACGTCCGGGTGGTGGAGATGGACGCTGACTTCTCACACCGACCCGCCGACCTGCCTCGCCTGCTGCAAGCAACAGCGGGGCTCGCGGGCGCCCACGTGGCGATCGGCTCGCGCCTGGTGCCCGGTGGCGCGGTCGTCGGTTGGTCCGCTCTGCGCCACACAGTCAGCCAGGGCGGCAGTCTCATCGCCCGCGTGCTGCTCGGTTTACCCATTCGCGACTGCACCAGCGGCTTCAAGTGCTTCCGCCGCGAAGCGCTCGAGAAGCTCGACCTGGGGCGCGTGCGCTCGACTGGCTTCGCCTTTCAGGTCGAGCTGAACCATGCATCCGCACGAGCCGGCCTGCGGCTGGTGGAAGTGCCGATCACGTTTCGCGATCGAGTGCGCGGCACATCCAAGATGTCATGGCACATCGTGGCGGAAGCGCTCTGGATCGTCCTCGTGCTGGTGTTCGGCCAGCGGCTCGGGCGAGTGTCATCGTAGCCCACATGGACCTGTTTCTGGCGGTGCTGTCCCTGCTGCTCAGCATCCAGTCCGCGTATTCGACGATTTTGATGCTGTACGTCTGGGACGACCGACTCAAATCCCGGCGCAACCACGCCCCCAGGACCTTCGAGTCACCACGCCAGCGCTTCACGCTCCTGCTACCTGCTCGGCATGAGGAGGAAGTGATCCAGGAGACGATTCAGCGCGTGGTGGACTTCCGCTACCCACGCGAACTCGTCCAGGTGCTGGTGATCATCGAGGCGGGAGATGGCGGGACGATCGCGAAAGTCCGTGAAAAGCTCGCCGCCCTCAGGCGCCAGGGAGTCGACAACGTGCGTCTGTTGATTTTCAGCAGTCCACCTATCAACAAGCCTCACGGCCTGAACGTCGGATTGCGCGCGGCCACCGGGAACATCGTCACCATCTTCGATAGCGAGGACGAGCCGCATCCCGATTTGCTGAACGTCGTCAACACAGTCGTCACCCGCGAAGGCGTGGAGCGCGCACCGGTGATCCAGTGTGGCGTTCAGCTCATGAATTATGCGGACCGCTGGTTTTCGGCGCTGAACGTGCTCGAGTACTTCTTCTGGTTCCGCAGCCGCATGCACTACCACGCCGCGATGGGCATGGTGCCGCTCGGCGGCAACACCGTGTTCATGCGTCGTGAGTTGCTCAACCGACTCGGCGGCTGGGACGAGGCATGCTTGACCGAGGATGCGGACATCGGAATTCGACTGAGCGCGCAGCGCGTTCCGATCCGCGTCATCTACGACGACAGGTATGTCACCCGGGAGGAGACGCCTCCATCTGTCTCGCAGTTCGTCAAGCAGCGCACGCGCTGGGACCAGGGATTCCTCCAGGTTCTCGGAAAACGCGACTGGCTGAGGCTCCCCAACCCCACCCAGAGCATGCTGGCGCTGTACACGCTTGCGTTCCCACTCGTCCAGGCGCTGACCCTCGTGTACATACCTGCGAGCTTGTGGATGATGCTGTTCGCCAAAGTGCCGGTGCCGCTGGCGATGCTCAGCAGTTTGCCGCTGTACATGCTCATCATTCAGCTGCTCATCGCGGTGCTCGGGTTGCACGAATTCACATCCTTGCACGGCCTGCGGGCGGGTCCGGTTGACATCTTCAGGCTGGTGATCGCGTACTTCCCGTACCAGGTGCTGCTCGGCTTCGCCGCCTTTCGCGCGGTCTGGCGCCAGGCGCTGGGTCAACGCGGCTGGGAGAAGACAGCTCATGTCGGCGCGCATCGCGTAGCCAGTGCTCGAAACGCGCATGGCCTCACGTAGCGTGGCAGCGGGGGTCGTGACAGGCCAGCAGCCCCGGGTGTGGTTGTGGGCTGCCGCCAGGCCACGCGTACGGATCACGGGCGAGCAGTGGCTGGTGCTCGGCCTCGTGGCGATCACGCTGGTCGCGCACGCCGTCAACATGTTCGACTTTCTGCCAGTCGCATCCAAGGACGACCAGGGCATCTACACCGCCCAGGCCTGGGCAGTGCTCCGCGAGCACCGACTGGCACCCTACACGTACTGGTATGACCATGCGCCAGCAGGCTGGATTTTCCTGGCCGCGTGGATGGCAGTAACGGGCGGACCCCTCGCTTTCGGTCAGGCCCTCGACAGCGGTCGCGTCCTGATGCTGGTCCTTCACGTTGTGTCGGTCGTGCTGCTGTATCGCGCCGCTCGCAAGCTCGGGTGCGGCAGCAGATCAGCCGCGATCGGATGTTTGCTGTTCGCGGCTTCGCCTCTCGCGGTCTTCTATGGCCGACTCGTGTTGCTCGACAACTTCATGATCTTCTGGCTGCTGCTCAGCCTGGATCTGCTGCTCGACCCGCGTGCGCGACTCAGCCGCTTTGCCCTGAGTGGCATCGCGTTTGGGATGGCCTGCTTGAGCAAGGAAACCGCGGTCGTGCTCGTGCCCGCCATGGTGCTCCTGGTCATCGAACAACGCCAGGCATGCCACGGTCACTTCGGCCTGGCGAGCTGGCTGGCGCCCATGCTGGTGGTCCTCAGCTGGTACCCGCTCTACGCGATGCTCAAGAACCAGCTTCTGCCGGCTGGGCAGTCGATCGTGTTCATCCTCCAGGGTTCGACCGAGCCGGGCGTGTCGTTGACGGAGGCCCTGAAATGGCAGGCCTCGCGCGGCGGTGGCGGCGCCTTCAATCTGGACAACCAGTTCTGGCAGCTGTTACGCACCGACTGGCTGCAGCGCGATCCGGTGATGCTGTTGGCCGGCGTCGGCGCAATCGGGCTGAACTTGCTGCGCGCTCTGCTTCCGGTCGGCTCGAGCAGGCGCCGGTTCTTGTCGGTCGGTGCGCTGGGGTTATTGCCGCTGGCATACCTCGGACGAGGCGGCATCGTCTTCGACTTCTACATTCTGGCGGTGATCCCGTTCTTGTGCCTCAACGTGGCGCTCGGGCTCGAGTGGCTGATGGGAAGGGTCCAGCCGGTCGGTATCGTGCTCGCGAGCGCCCTGATCGCTGGCTACTGGCAGGCGGGTACAGCCCAGCCCCTGTACGCGCAGCGGCCTGGTCTAGCGGGCCGCGAGGCCATCCCGTGGATCAAACAGGTCATCGCGTCGGACAGTCGGATCATCGTTCCAGATGACCTGTGGACGGACCTTCACGAGCCGAGCGCGCTCGGTCCAGCCTTTCAGAACGCGCACAGCCACTGGAAGGTAGCGGCAGATCCAGAGATCCGGGATGGCGTCTTTGCCGACGATTGGCGGACGGTCGATTACCTGATCATGGCGCCTGGCCTCGAAAACTCGTTTGAGGCCTCCGACGATCAGGTCGCGCTCGAGGCGCTGCACAACGCGCATCTCGTCAAGCAGTGGCAGCAGGACGGCACGTGGGTCGAGCTGTGGAAAGCTGACCATGCGGGCGCCACAGAACAGCAGCTTCTCGCCGCGACCGACGCGGCAATGGCCGCGCGCTTCGAACGCTCGCGGTCCGGCGCTTACTTCTCACAGGACGGGACGGTGTTGTCGGAAACGCAGGCATATGCGCTGCTGCGAGCTGTGTGGTCGAACGATCGCGCGGGCTTCGACCGCATCTGGAGTTGGACGTCCGCGAACCTGGTGCAAGCGGATGGTTTGCCAGTCTGGCTGTGGAAGGACGGCGCGACCGTCGATCAGCACAGCGCAACGGACGCCGACACAGACATGGCCCTGGCGCTGCTCATGGCTGGCAAGCGCTGGAATGATGGCGCTCTGGTCGAGCAGGGCCGGTCTATGGTGCGCGCCATCTGGGACAGAGAGGTCGTTCAGGTACGTGGGAAACCGTTCGTCACGGTGGGTAACTGGGTGACCGCCGGCGGGCAGGGCGACGTTGTTCCGTTCAATCCGAGTTATTTCGCGCCGTACGCATATCGCGTCTTCGGTGAGGTCGACCCGGAGCATGACTGGGCAGGCGTCATCGACTCGGGCTACGAGACCCTGTTCGCCCTGTCGAGCGATTCGTTGGGCGCGGCGCGGGCATCAGGTCTGCCGCCGGATTGGGTCGGAGTCAGCGCTGCAACAGGCGCCCTTTCGCCCCTGCCTCTCCCCGACAAGTCCGACACGACGACGTACGGCTACGACGCGCCCAGGACCTACTGGCGGGTTGCTCTGGACCAACGCTGGAGCGGCGACGGTCGCGCTGAAGCGTACTTGCGCCAGGCCGGTTTTCTGCGTGACGAGGTCACACGCAAGGGCGCGCCGGGCTCGGTGTACGCGCACGATGGCTCGCTCGTGGACGATGGGTTCAGCATGGTTGGCACCGCCGGCGCACTGGCGGCGCTTTCCACACTCGACCCGACCCTCGCACACGGCCTTTTTGCCGCAAACGTCCTGGGCCGCGTCCAGTCTGACCCCGAGCGTGACGACCTCTGGTGGGGCGACCCGCGGGATGTGTACGCCCAGGCCTGGGGTTGGTTCGCCACGGCGCTCTACGCCGATCAGTTGCCTGATCTGTGGCACGCTTCATGATCCTCCGTCGGCCGTACGGAAGATCGAATCAGCGTGCAGGAGGCTCACCCTGGCGACGCACACGACGCCGCGCTCATGCGCGCGGTGGCGGCGGGAGACCGACGCGCCGTAGCCGATCTCTACGACCGTCACGCCGCCTCTGTTTACGGCATGGCTATGTCAATCGTGCATGACGCCAGCCTGGCCCAGGACGTCACCCAGGAGGCCTTCGTTCGGCTCTGGACGCGCGCCAATACGTTCGACTCCAGTCGTGGAACGGCGCTCGGCTGGCTGGTGTCGGTCAGCCGGAACCTGTCACTTGACGAACTGCGCCGACAGCGGCGCCGCTTGGACAGCGTCGACCGCCTGGCGCGCGACGCGGAGGTATCGGAGCACGACGACCTGGACGTTCTGCTCGAGTGGCGCTGGGAGTCGAGCCGCGTACGTGAAGCTGTCTCGGAGCTGTCGACGGTGCAACGTCAAACGGTGCAGCTCGTCTACGTGCAGGGGTATTCGTTGACCGAGGTTGCCAGCCATCTCGGGGTGGCTGTAGGAACCGTCAAGTCTCGCCTGCATTCCGCTTTGCTGAGTTTGCGTGCGGCGCTGGGCGAGCAAAGCCGAGCAAGTCAGGTGAGCAGGTGATGTCCGGGCTGAACGAGCTCGCGCCACTCTCGTGCGAGGACGTCGAAGCAGAGCATGCCGCATACGTGTGGGGCGCACTCCAGTCTCACGAGCGAGCGCGAGTCGAGCGGCATCGAGCGCAGTGCGCGACCTGCGATGAGCGCCTCCGGGCGTCCCAGCGGGTAATCAGCCAACTCGACGAAGCCGCTCCCAGGGTCAATCCGCCGGGCGAGCTTCGAGCGCGCGTGCTCGGCGCCGTCGCCGAGCTCGATTCCACGCGGCGGGCGCAAGCTCCCCAGCCGCTCACGGGTCCAGTGCCGCCCGTGCGCCTGCGTCCACCTGCCACGCATCGGCGAACGTTCTTCGCAGGACTGGCGACTGGCGTGACAGGCGCGCTTGCCGCGGCGGCGCTTCTGGTGCTGGTGATCGTGAGACCTGAGGGGCTCGGGGTCATACCCGCGGGCGGACCTGCGTTCACTCAAGAGCCTTCCGCGAACGAGGTGCGTCCGTGGCCGTGGCAGCTTCTTCAGGGCGCGCAGACCAGTTCGGCGCAACGGCTGGTCTTGATAAAACTCCAGGCGGCGGCGGGTCAGGGCGGAGGACTGCTGACCTACGACGGCGACACAGGCCGCGGGGTCTTGATGCTCGAGGACGTGGCACCAGGTGCGGAATACACGGTGTGGCTGGTGCGTGGATCTCAGCGGGTTCAGCTCGGTTCCCTTCAGACCGATGCGGACGGGTTCGGGACGTTCGTTTTGCCGCGGCCCTTGCCAGTGGAGCAACCGGAGCGGATCGAAGTCACGGGCGCCGACTCAGCCTCGAGCTCTGTTCTGACGGGAACGTTCTAACTGAGCGGAATTAGCTGCCTGGAACCGCCGAGAGATGGTCGAGCTGCAAGCGCGCGGCGTGCTCGGCGGCGGCGTCAAGGGCGGCCTCCTGATCCGAAGGTCCGATCACTTCGACGATCGCGACCACGGTGTTGCGTCGAAACAGATTCACAACGCTGAGCGTGGACGCGTCGCCAGCCACGGCCGATCGTCCGCGTAACGACTCCTGGACGTCGCCGAGTCCATTGAAGGGCTCGAACGTGACACCTCGGCCTTCGGCGCTCTGGCGCAACTGTCGCAATCCGGCCTCGGCATCATCTGCGTTGGCGGCCGAGAACAGCGAGAAGCCGGTCGTGCGCGGTACGCCGCCAGTACCGTTCGCATATTCGACTTCGTACACGCTGAGATCGGGCGTCGACCCCGCCGTCGACTCCTTGCTCATGGTCCAGTCGGGACCGAGATCGGACGCTTGAACCACCCAGCCATGGGGATCGGTAGGTGGAATTCCTTGTGGAGGCGAACTGGTTGCGATCGGCGGTGTTGGCTGGGGCGCTGGTCGCGGCCCGGCGACGTTCCAGATCCCAAGCACGGCTGCAAGGCTCAGTGCCACCACAAGGCAGAGCACCAGGAACGAGCCAAGCCGGCCCGTGCGTGACGGTCCGACCGTGGCCGCAGCACGCACCGGCGGCGGCGTGACCTCGTCGACCTCTGGGTCATCAACAAACGTCGGGGGAGGTGCGACCGGCACCGCGGACACCTTCGGAGACGGTGGCGGTGGGGCCGATTCGTCGACGGCCTTGCCGAGCGCCGCGAGCATTGCCGCGCCACTGGCGAACCGCGCGTCACGTTCCTTCGCTAAGGCTTGTAATAGGACTGCTTCGAGAGCCGGCGACAGTCGCGGGTTCAGCTCGCGGGGCGAGGGCACCGACTGGTTGACGTGCTGCATCGCCACTCCGAGAGGTGTCTGGCCACGGAACGGCACCTGTCCGACGAGCAGCTCGTACAGCACCACGCCGAACGCGTACAGGTCGGCCCGTCCATCGACCTCCTGTTCCAGGACCTGCTCGGGCGCCATATACGTCGGCGTGCCGAGAGTGTCTCCCGTATGGGTCAGCCCAAGCTCGACATCATCGCCCTGCACCAGGCGCGCGATGCTGAAGTCGGTGAGGAACACACGATAACCACTCGCGAAGTCGTCGCTTGGCTCGAGCAAAATGTTGTCCGGCTTCAGGTCGCGGTGGACGACGCCCTGGCGATGGGCATGGTCCAGCGGCGGCAGCGACTGCCGAGCGAGCTCCAGCGCATCGCGTGGCGCCCATCCGTGTCGGTACGGGCCCTCGCCGCGCAGTCGATCCTCCAGTGACCCGCCGCGGACAAGCCGCATCACCAGGTACAGCAGCCCGCGCTCCTGCCCAAAGCCGTAGACCGGCAAGATGTGCGGATGTTCGAGCCGCCCGGCGATGCGCGCCTCGCGATTGAAGCGGTCGACCAGTCCGGGTTCCTGCGTCAGGTGCGGCCATAGCACCTTGACCGCGACGCGTCGCCGCAGGGTGGCCTGCTCGGCCTCGTAGACCGCGCCCATGCCCCCCGCCCCAAGTCGTGCGACCAGGCGGTACTCTCCCTGGCCGAGCGTCTGACCAACGAGCTCGTCGGTCACGAGTTGTTGCACTGGAACTCCAGCTCGGTGACACCGGCGCGAATGACGTCACGATCCTGCAACCTGGCGGACTCGACCTGCACACCATTGACAAACGTGCCGTTGCTCGAGCCCAGGTCGCTGATCACGTATCCGGCACCATCCGAACGCACCTCGAAATGTCGGCGCGAGGCCGCGCGGTCCTGCAGGCGCACGTCGGCGGACGGACTGCGTCCAACCAGCAACGCGTGGCTGTCAATGGGGTATTCGCGACGGCTGTTTGGTGCGCGTGCGACCAGCCGAGCGGCGACGTGCTGTACACGCTCGGGTGCTTGCTCTGGCTCCTGTGTCTCGAGCGTGCTCACGAAGTCGAGCATCGCTTCGATGCGATTCACCAGGAACGGATGTGACGCGCTCAGCTGGCTGGCGAAGCCTTCCCAGCGTGCGACGCCCCTGTGCAGCACGGCCGCCTGGCTTGCCAGGTCGGCCAGGTTGACGTGCTGAAACAGGGTTGGCCCGACACTCACCTTCACTTGCGCCGCGATGGCTTTGCTTGGTCGGCCGCAGGCGATGATGCCGGCTCGATCGGCGGTCATCTCGGTGCTGCGCTGCCACCACAAGAAGATCAGGTCTCGCACGCTGGCGACCACGTTGAGCGGGAACGGCAGCACGACTCCACGCGCGTCCAGGCCGCCAAGCAGCAATCCGAGCCGTGTATGGCCGAACTTGATGTGCCCCATCTCGTGGCCGATCACGCTCTTGAGTTCTTCTTCGTCGAGCGCCTCCACCAGCGCTGAGTTCAGGACGATCACGTACGGCTCCTGAAAACCAGCGGCGACCGCGTTGATCAGCGGACTTTGTGTGACGAACACCCGCGTTTCGGGCATCGCGAAGCGTTCCCGCAGGTCCGCGACGAGTGGGAAGAGGTGCGCGAACTGCGTGGATGTGATCTCGGCTGCTCGAGCCAGCTGCTGTGCCGCGCTGAGTCGGGTGAGCAGAGCGGTCAGGACGAACAGGCTCACAATCGCCAGGCCTGCGGCCCACGACAGCATCCACGCGCCGACGACGGTGATCGCCACCACGGCAAGCGCCAGGGTCAGCGCTGGCGCCTCTCGCGGATGGCGGTAGGTCGTGAGCCGTCGAGCGTCGAAGACGCGGGGGCGGTCGGAACCCACCTTGCCGAATGCACGCAGGGCGAAGTGGGTTGAAAGTTCGGCCGCGCGATCGCTCACGTGCTACCCGCCTGTAACAAGGCGGCCTCCACGTTCATTCTAGGGTTTGCAGCGCCGGCAGGAAGACTGCGCTGGCACGCGGTGTGCGACGGCTTCAGGCGTACTCGCATCTACTGTCCGGATCAATCATGCATCGTCGATCTTCAATGTGGCGGCCCAGCAGAGCACATTGGTTCCACCTGCCGGCGGGCGCTCGGATGGCCGTACGGCTGGCGAGCGTTGCAGCACTCGCAACTGGTGGCGTAGCGCTCGGGCGCGGCGTAGTTGGAATCTCGAACATGCGCGGTTCGCTGGAACACCTGGTGGCAAGCAGTGTTTTGCCGGCGGAGGCTCACCCGTCGACCTCCGTCGAAGCTGTGACTGCCGACGTTCATCCAGCCTTCAGCTCGAGCCTGCGCTCATGGATGGCGCCTCCGGCCGCGTCGACCACCTCGACGGCAGCAACGGCGCCAGCACCGACGGCCGTCGTCACAGAGTCGGCGCCGGCACAAACCGGTGATACGTACGTCGTGGCGGCGGGCGACACGCTGTCGGGCATTGCTGAGCAGCACTCGGTCGACGTCGACCTCCTCGCGCGCGCCAATCATCTCAGCGACGTGAACCACCTCGTGCCCGGTGCACGCCTGGTCATCCCTGCGACTACGATGGACGTCGCTCGAAGCGCTGCTGCGCTCGCGCAGCCGACACCAACACCGGCGCCTGCGCCGGTGCAGCTTCCGAGCACGCCGGCCAACGCTGCGCAGCCACCCGCGGCGGCGGCGCCTGGCGCAACGACTCCCGATTCGGCAGTGCGGAGCTTCTACGCGTACGTCGAGCAAGGCCAGTTTGGGCCGGCCGCCGCTCTGTGGAGTCCCCGCATGCGTGCGGCGTATCCACCTGCCGAGTACATCGACGGCCGGTTTGCTCAAACCAGCACGCTCACGGTTACCCGCGCTGACGTGACTGCCCTCGACGCTGCTAGCGGTCGGGCCACCGTGGCCGTGCAGCTGGCGGAAGTCATCGGATCGCCCACGACGACTCGTCACTATGTCGGCACGTGGTCTCTCGTGCGCGGTCCAAACGGCTGGCAGTTGGATCAGCCGAATCTCCAAACCACCTGACCGCTGTTGCGGAAACCGCAATGAGCCACGCCGCGGACGCCGCACGGCTGGTTTCGCAGTTTTCAGCGTTATGTCAACGCTGTGCCATCCTGGGCGATCACCTGGCCGACGCGTCTCGCGAGCTCGCAGCCGGCGGCGCGCTGCCGGGCGTCGCGCTCATCGACGAGCTGGACGTGGCTCGGTCCGAGTTCGCCGATATCCGCAGGCAGGCACTCGACCTCGCCGCGGCGCTGAACGCGTGCAGCCCTTCAGGGGCGCACGAAGCAGCCACGCTGGAGGCCCTGGAAACATTGCTGCGCTCTGTCGCGGAGGCAACTGAGAGGCAGGCGACGAGCGAGGCACGGCGACGCGCCCTGGCAGTCCTGGAGCGCGTCATGTCTCTGCGGCACCGTGAGGACGCGGAGTTCGGGCCACTCGCGGCATGCCACGCATCCGCGGCGGAGTTGACGGCTGTCATCTCCGGCGTGGAATGGCCCGCCACGCACCCCGAGCTGACGGCACTGGCTGATGGCAGCCACCCCTTTTCGCAGCTTGCAGATTTCGTCGAGCATCAAAGCGAGCTGGACGACGCCGGCTGGGAGCTCTTGCACGAGGCGGTCGCCGCGAGCCTCGGTCGGCCGCTGGCCGTTGCAGCCGCGCGAGGCAAGCTTCTGTTTGCTCAGCAGTCTTCGACGGTCCAGGACGATGAGGACGACTGGCCGACAGTCTCCATCGCCACACTACCGCCCGAGCAACCGGTCGGCTCACTGGTCTGGAGAGCATTGCTGGCCGATCGGCCGGCCGTCGCATTCTTGTCCGCTACTCTGGCCGACGGTGCGGCTGAGCGCGTCGACGCTCCGGTCTGGCTGCTGCGCTCGCTCGTGCTGAGCCGACACGTGCACTACCCCAACGGCGACATCGCACTGCAATTGGCCGAAGACTTCAGCTCCTGCGAGCCGACCGAGCTGGGCGCCGGAAGTGAGGGGCAGGAGGTCCCGCAGGCACTCAGGCTTCTCGTCGCCGCCGCTGCGCTGCGGCCGGCGCTCGTTGCGCCCGAGACCGGCGCCTGGGCAATATTGCGTGCGCTTCCCGAAGCTCCTGCTCTCCGGAGCACACAAGCCTACCTGCGCCAGGTAGCCGAGTATGGGGAGCGGAACGCCGCGATAGCGTCGCACACGCTCGCGCCACTGCTCTCGTCGACGGTGTGGCGCGACCGGATGGAGGATCTACGGCGCGAGGTAGGCGCCTGGCGCGTGCGTTTCCTGGGCATGCGCTCGAGCTATCCGCCCGCGACTGCGGTCTGGCGGCGGTGGTTGCTCCCGGACGGGCTGATCCACGCCTTACTGGACCCGGTCACCCTGGAGGTGCGCGGCCTCGAGACCGCACGCGGGCTGGTCGAGCGATTGTCGAATGACGCGCAGATACGCTGGGAGATCGACGACACCGACCGGCGCCTGCTCGGGCGCGCGCACGGGCCAGACATCGCCATCCGACCGGACGCACTGGAGCAACTGGCCGAGCGCGTGCGAGAGGCAGTTGGGTTCGTACGCCGCTGGATCGCGCTCGAGGAGTGTCGCCCCAATCGTCCGGACGACGAGCCCCGCAAAGCCGGGCTACGCCTGCAACAGCAGCTCGCAGAACTTCGACCGGCCGTCATCGACGAGCTTGCAGCTGCGCAGGCCGAGGCTCGCTCATTGCCATTGCAGGCCGCGCTCGCCGAGTGCCGGGCCGCGCTCAGCGACGTGGATGCGCTGCTCGACGATTCGTCGTCACTCGCGCTGCGTGAGCCACCGCTAGCAGCGCTCCTGTATGCCGATTTGCTGCACGTCGCCGGATCCTGTCTCGATGAGAACTGGCTGCCCTGCCGGGGCAGTCGCGCCTCGCGCGACCGTCTCGAACAGCTCCTCGGCATGGATCATCGCTCCGCGTGGCGGGCGACGTTCGAGCGTCGTCGACTCGAGAAAGACCACCTGGCCACGCTGGAGGTGATCCAGTGCCTGGAGATGCAGCGCGAGGGCGCGCGCGAGCTGCAAGCAGCGCGAGCCGAGGATTTGCAGCGCTGCCGCAACGCGCTGCGGCATGACGTGGAGCAGACCCGCGAGCTGGTCGACGTTGCGGCGGCCGAGGGTCGGCTGGACGACGACACGCGCGCTCGGCTGCTGGCTGTCGTCGAGCAGATCGGGATGATCGTTCCGGATGTACTTCGATTCGAGCCGCGACACGCGCGCCTGCGACACGTCCGTGAGGAGCTTGAACGCATCCGTGAAGCCATGCACAGCCGTGCCGAGCCCGCCGCGGAGCGAAACGTCGGCCGTCGATCGCTGCTGGCCGGCGGCGCCTGGCGCGAAGCCACTTCTCTGTTCCTTGCAGGCCTGGGCGAGAACAGACCGGAGTCATCGAGCGTCATCGCCCGTGCCCTGTCGCTGGCCAACTACGAGCAGGATGCGATTCAACGCCTGGCCGCGCTGCTCTCGCAGCGTGCCGTGGGCGGACTCGTCACCCGCGATGTCGTCGACAGCGTCGCCAGCAGCCGCGAAGGTGCCGAGACATTGACCGCCGACCTGCGAGCCAGACTGGAGGGCGATCCGCGCCAGCGCATCCTGCTGTACAGCCTGGCTCTTGGGTACCGCGACGCCCGAGAGGATGCCAACCCTGCCGGCGAGGGCGTAAGCAGCGAGTGGCTGCGCGAGCAGGCAGATCTGTGGTGTCCAGAATCTTTTCGAGCTTCCGCGACGGGCGCGGCCACCGCCGATTCTGTTGAGGAGATGCTCGGTCTGGGGCTGCTGCGCTCGCTAGGACCTGACCGGTTCATTCCAGGAAGCCCGAACCTCCTGCCCTACCTGGGGCGCGAAGAAGAGCTGATCGGCACCCTGCTCGAGTGCGACAACCAGCCTGGAGGTTAGCTCGGCCGTGAGGCGGCGATCTTCGATACAGGACGGAGATGAAGAGGTCAGCTGAGTGCGTAATGCGCATTGTGAAACACGCACGGCTTGATCCAGCGCGCTATGCTGGGCACTCGTTGAGGGCGGGGGTTGGCTTGTGACGGTGGTGCGCGCGTGACGCTTGAAGCTGACCTGCTTCGCCCGGACCAGCCATTCACGCTGCGGCAGCCGCGCCCCGACCTGGCCGACGATGCGATGTTCCTCGAACTCTGCCGGGCTCACCCCGACCTCCGCATCGAAACTGACCCTGAGGGCACGTTGATTGTTATGTCGCCGACCGGCTGGCGGTCGTCCAACCGCAACGCACGCATCACGTCCCAGTTGCTTGTCTGGGCAGAGCGCGACGGCACGGGCCAGGTCAGCGACTCCTCTGGCCTGTTTCATCTGCGTGGACGCGCGCGCCGGGCGCCCGACGCGGCCTGGACGCGTTCGGATCGTCTGGCCGATGTAGCCGCAAGCGAGCAAGAGGGCATCCTGCCGATTGCACCGGATTTCGTGATCGAGCTGCGCTCTCCGTCCGACCGGATCGAAGATCTACTCGACAAGATGCAGGAATACGCGGCGAGCGGGGTGCCGCTCGGATGGCTCATCGATCCGCTGCAGAGGCGCTGTTATGAAGTCCGCCCGGGGCGGACGGTGGTGGTGCACGTCGATCCTACGGAGCTCTCCGGCGACCCGGAGCTGCCGGGCTTTCGACTTGACCTGACGCGCATCTGGTGAGCGGGTCCGATGCAAGACAGTACCGTGCTGCTGGAGGTCGCCGGGGCGCTGGCGAGGGTCACGCTCAACCGGCCGGAGCGACTGAACGCGATGGACCTGGCCTGGATCGAGGGTTTGAACGCTGTCGTCGACCGGCTGGCAGAGAGCCCGGACGTCGCCGTGGTGGTGATCCGCGGAGCAGGTCGCGCCTTCTGCGCCGGCCTGGACCTGGACATGCTGGAGGCCAGCGGCATGCCGCCGGGCTTTTACGAGGGCCAGGAGCGTGCCTTCCGAAGGCTGGAGTTGCTCGAGGCAATCACCATCGCCGCGATCCACGGCTATTGCCTCGGGGGCGGTGTTCAGCTCGCCATCACCTGTGACCTGCGCGTGTGCAGCTCCGACGCGGTGCTCGGGCTGCCGGCGGTCAACGAGGGCCTGTTTCCTGGCCTCGCGCCATTCCGCCTGCCACACATCGTCGGGCTGGGTACCGCGGCACGGCTGGTGCTATCAGGTGAGAGCATCGGCGCTGACGAGGCGCTGCGCCTCGGCCTGATCGACTACGTCGTGCCCGCGGCGCAGTTCGAGAGCGGGCTCGACCAGATCGTGCAGACCTACCTGAGCGCGCCGCGTGCGGCCGTGGCTGGCTCGAAACGACTGCTGCGAAAAGCGTTCACGGCTACGTGGGAGGACGCCTACAACCTGTCCCTGCCCCTGCTGCAAGCATGTCTCGCGTCCGACGACGTGGCCGCGGCCCGTGAGGCGCGGCGTCAGCAGCGACGCCAGCCGCGCAGTCGCCCGTAGGAGCACGAAACGGCTGCCATGAACGCGAAGCGGCCGCCAGCAGACACGACGAGTGGCGCATTGCTGCACGACGCGCTCGATCGCTGGTCAACCCGGCAGCCGCATGCGCTGTTCGCCGCCGACGCGGGTCGGAAGCTGAGGTATGCGGAGGCGCAGGCGGCCACGCGCCGGCTCGCGGCCGCGTTCCAGCGGGCCGGCTTGCGACCGGAGGCGCGCGTCGCGGTGCTCGCAAAGAACCGCGTGGAGGTCGTCCTGCTCTACTACGCCGCCGCGCGGGCGGGTCTCACGGTCGTGCCGCTCAACACGCGACTCGCACCTGAGGAGTGGGCCTACATCCTCGACGACGCTCGGCCGTCGGCCATATTCGTGGATGGCCCATTCATGCAGGCGATCGACCGCCTGCGCACCACCCTGGCCGATCCAGCCGAACGTTATGTCGCGCTCGAGCCAGACGACGCCCGTATCGCGGGATGGGAATCGTTCGAGCAGTGGCTGGCCCCCCAGCACGACCGGGACGTGGTGATGCCGCCCGATCCGGATCGGGATGTGCTGCAGTTGTATACGAGCGCGACCACCGGCAGGCCCAAGGGCGCGGTGCTCACCCATAAGGCCGTGTGCGCCAACATCACCCAGGTCGGACAGGCGATTGGCGTGTCGCCCGGCGAACGAAGCCTGGTAGTCGCGCCCCTGTTTCATGCCGCGGTGGTGCCCAGCACCCTGACTCCGCTGGCGTATGGCGGCAGCATCTACCTGCAGGCGGACTTCCGACCGACTGAAGTCGTCCGCGCGCTGAACGAGGAGCAAATCGGCTTCACGGTGCTGGTGCCGGCCATGCTCCAGGCGTGTCTGGCCGAGCTCGGCACGCTAGCCACGCGACACTTCGAGGCGCTCCGGCTGATCTATTACGGCAGCTCGCCGATAGCCCGGCCGACCTTGCGGGCGGCCATCGACGCTTTTGGCTGCGGCTTCATGCAGTCGTACGGCATGACCGAGGCCAGCCAGGCTGTCACTTTCCTCACGCCCCAGGACCACTTGCGTGGTCTGGCGGATCGACCCGAGCTGTTGCTGTCGGCGGGCCGCCCAGCCTCGCAGACGGAGATCGCGATCCTGGATCCACTCGATCGGCAGCTGCCACCCGGCGAGCCGGGCGAAGTCGTCATACGCGGTCCGCAGCTCATGCGCTGCTACTGGCATCAGCCCGAGGCGACGGCAGCCACCTTGCGCGACGGCTGGCTGCACACCGGCGACGTCGGCAGCCTCGATACTGACGGGTACCTGACGATCCGCGATCGGTTGAAGGACATGATCGTGTCGGGTGGCGAGAACGTCTATCCACGCGCGATCGAGGAGGTCCTCATGCACCACTCGGCCGTGGCCGAGGCGGCGGTGATCGGCGTGCCGGACCCGCGCTGGGGTGAGACGGTCAAGGCGGTGATCGTTCCACGCGAGGACGCCTCGTTCAGCCCCGATGAGGTGATCGCCTTCTGCCGTGAGCGTCTTGGCGGGTTCGAGGTTCCTCGCTCGGTCGACGTCGTGGACAGGCTGCCGCGCAACGCGGCGGGCAAGGTGCTCAAACGCGTCCTGCGCGAGGCGTACTGGGCCGGTCAGGAACGAGGCGTGGCAGGCGCGTGAATCAGGGCCAGTCGCTCGAGCTGCTGGTCAGCTGCACACCCATCTAGAACGGATGTTCGGAACGCGGAGTGCGTCGGCTGGCGCGCGCGGTGGGCGTCTTCGGTAGGGCGGGGAAGACCGGCTCGCGGGTGACGGTCGTCGCGCGAGCGAGCAGCACCAGGTCGCGGAAGAGGGAGCGCAAGGCGGCCCGGTCGGCGGACGTCAGGTCCTCGTTGCGGATCTCGAGCACCAGTCGATGGAACTGGCGGATAGCCTGGGTCAGGCCGCGTGGTCGCACAGGTGAAACCGGCTCTGCCGCCCGGCCGGATGAGGACCGCTCGGGCGCGTGCGCTGGCGGCTCTGGCTGTGGCTCGCGCACGGCGGCGCGGGCGCGCACCTGATCCCAGCGCTCGCGCAGAGCCCGCTCGACGAGCACGAGACGCTGGTCGACCGGCGCGGCGAGCAATTCCTCGGCGGTCGATACCGGCAGCCCGCGGTCCACGATGGCCGCACGCAGCAGCGGGTCGTCGAATACGCGGACGCGCTTGGAAACGTACGCCACCGAGCGTTTCACCGACTCGGCGACCTGCTGGGTCGTCCAGCGGCGGGTGCGGATCAGCTCGCCGAAGGCGTCGGCCTCCTCTTCGGCCGACAGGTCCTCGCGCTGCAAGTTCTCGATCAAGTCCAGCAAGTAGGCTTCGTCCGCGTTGACGGTGCGCACGAAGGCGGTGATGGTGGTCCAGCGGAGCAGCCTGGCGGCAGCCAGGCGGCGCATGCCGGAGGTCAACGCGTACCGCTCGCCGACGGCTCGCACGCTGATCGGCTGCTGGAGGCCGTAGTCTTGCATGGAGTCCGCCAGAGCGGCAATGTCGCCCAACATGCGTCGTGTTGGACGGCCCGGAAGGTCGATGCGATCGACTGGGATCTCGGTCAGGGTCGCGTGGTGAGCGGCCCCATCGATGCGCATATGGGCTCCGCTGCCCCTGCTCGAGTCATGAGTTTTCCTGGTCGAACCGCCGCGACTCATAGCACGACAGTGTAGGCGCCCCGCAGGGGTCAGATGTGCATGTTTCGTTACGAAACATGTACCTGCAGCTGAAATGCGTCCTGTGGGTCCACCGTACGGCCCGGATCGGAGTGCACGTACAGGTAGTACGTGCCACCGGGCAGGTCAGCCTCGATGTGCTCGGGCGTGGTGCCTTCTTGCATCGATTGGTCGATGATGGTGCCTGACGCGTCGACGAGGTACAGGTCGTAATCGGCGGGAAGGTTGACCAGGTCGGCGGAGAGATGCAGGCCAGAGCTCGGCACACTCAGGTCGACAGGCACGGTATCGCCCGGGTTCTGAATGGCCGCCTGCCCGAAGAGCGCATTGCCCGGCGCGCACTGCATCGCGGGCAGCGGCGAGGCCGCGATGCAGAGAGCCTCGAGTGGCGGGTCGTCGGGGGCCGCATCGGTCGGCGCATTGGCGTTGACCACCGTGAGCGCATCGAGCGGCGGGTCCGTCGCGCCACTCCATTCGATAACGCCCGAGGCGGGCGGGGCCGCGGCCCAGTGCATCGCCCCGTCCGGAAGCGCGGCAAACGTCAGCAGGTTGGTAGAACAGCGCCAGTACGCCAGTCCCGTGGTGGTCAGCTGCTGCGTGTCGCAGTTGTCCGGATTGCCATGCTCGTCCTCGGTGGGATCACCCATGATCGGCCCGAGTTCGTCCTTCAGTTGCGCGAAGCCAAGCACGAACTGAGGCCCGGTCGGCGAGGGCGGCGCCTCGGGAGTTGGAGGGGGAGGCGGCGGTGGCGGCGGCGGCGGGACAAAGGTCGCCTTCGGCTGCGGCGGGGGCGTGTCTGCGCCGGGCGCGGCCGGGGTGGGGGTCGGCGTGGCGCGGCGCGGACTCGAGCCGCCACTGCCACTGCCACTGCTACTGGAGCTGCTACTGCTAGTGGCGGCTGGCCGCGGCGTTGGCGTCGGTGCTGACGGCGGCGCCGAGGTCGGTTGAGGCTGCGCCGCGGGCTGCGGAGCCGGCGCCGCAGGGGGCTGTGCTGGCGGCGGCGGGGCGGGCTGCGGCGCTGGCGGCGCGGGCTGTGGCGGCGGGGGCACCGGGGGAGCGGGAGTCGGCGGACGCGGCGTGCTCGTGGGACGTGGCGTTGCGGTCGGGGGTATGGGTGTCGGCGACGGCGCAACGGTCGGCGTGGCCGGTGGCGGGGCTGAGGTCGGCGGAGGGTTGGCCGGGACGGGCGTTGCAGTCGCGGGCGGCGGAGTCGGCTTCTTATCGTCGGCCTGCACACTCTGGGCGTGCGCGCTGGGCAGACTCAAGGCGGAGCTCATCACGCACACAGCCAGAGCGGTTGAGAAGAGCGCCGCGCGACGAAAGCGTTGAAATTGTGGCATGCGAGATACGGGGAACAGCACGAACGTTTGGGAAGTGTGCCGCATTCAGCGTACCATGTACCGGTGCTGGACGGCTTGCGCGACTGGCGTGACGGGCGCGATTTGACTGGCGCGCTGGTCCCGGTTGTTGGCAGTTTGGGGCTCGCGCTGGTGGTCGGCGCCGCGGCAGCAATCCTGGCCGCCGGGCCGCAAACGCTCTTGCGGAGCGCGTCGCGGGTTTCGGTCGCCGGTACGAGTCGAGTGGTGGCGGAGCAAACGCGGTCCGCAACGACGAGTGTAGAGACGTCGGTGCCAACGGCTGGTGCACCTGCGTTGGTTGACGCTGCTACGGTGAATCCAACAGCGCCGCCCACGGAGGCTCCGACCGCGCTGCCGACGACTGCGCC
>JAFAPL010000108.1 GCA_019247135.1 Chloroflexota bacterium
CTCGTCCAGGACCACCAGATCCGCATCCGCCCCCGCGCGCAACGCGCCTTTCCGAGAAGCTCCAACGATTCGAGCCGGCGTCTCTGACGCCATGCGGATCGCATCCGACCACCCAACTCCGCACAGCTCCACCATGTTGCGCACCGCTCGGTCCAGTGTCAGCACGCTGCCAGCGAGCGTTCCGTCGATGAGGCGCACCGCGCCATCGCGTACCTTCACCGGTCGGCCCACAAACTCGTAGTCGCCGTCTGGCAGACCCGCGGCGTGCATCGCATCCGACACGAGCGCAACGCCGCGCGCCCCACGCGCACCAACCGCCAGTTTCAACAACACCGGATGCACGTGGACTCCTTCCGCAATAATTTCGACGCTGGCGCGGCCGTCGCTCAGCAATGCCCCCGCGGGACCCGGAGCGCGATGATCGGGTGGAGGCATGGCGTTGAACAGGTGCGTGCAGTGACGCGCGCCCGCGTCGATCGCCGCCAGGGCCTGCTCGTACGTGCAGGCTGTATGTCCAATCGCTGGCAGGATGCCATGCCGCAGGACGGCTGAAAGCAACGTGTGCTGGCGATCTTCTTCTGGAGCAAAATCGAGGACGCGGAGCATGCCGCTTTCGGCCCACCGCTCGAGCTCGTCCAGGTCGGGTGCTCGAATCGCCGAGTCCAGCTGAGCGCCCTTCTTCGCCCGGCTGATGAACGGACCCTCCATGCGGATGCCGATGATCTCCGCTCCGTCTCGACCAGAGCCAGGGCGTGTCGCTTGGGCGATGCGCTCGACTTGCTGCTGTGTCTGGCTGGGTCCGGTGGACGCGATGGTCGGGCAGAACGCGGTGACTCCCGTCCGTGGCAGCGCCGCTGCCATGGCCTGGATGTCAGCAGGCTCTCCTCCGGTGACATCGAATCCGCCGAACCCGTGTGTGTGGAGGTCGATATAGCCGGGCGCGATCCACCACGGTCGCAGGTCGATCGTTTCTGTTCCGAGCGTATCGGTGTCCCGCCGTAGCGCGACGATCGAGCCATTCTCGATGACAACCGCGACCGGCCCGACGATCTCCTCGGGCGTGAAGGCACGCTCGCCGATCAGAACAGTACGCGTCGCCACCTGCTACCGCGCGGCGAGAGACTGCCGCTGCGTGGGGGTCAAGGGGCTTCGCCCCTTGATATCCCCCCGCGGGAGTCCGCCAGATCACGCTGACGTGAGATAGTACGTCGACGGATGCGTCGCCCCCGGCGTGCGACAGCGCGAACGCCAGCTGATGCGCTCTGGCACGTTATGCATGTTGCTCCGAATCACTCGCACATTCGGCACGAACCCCACCGTCCCAACCACCCACTGGTTATCCACGATGAGCTGGCGGATCTGCTTGGCCACCTCCATTCGCTGGTCGTACTCGAGCCCAGACGCCGACCGCAACAGCTCCATTGCCTTCAACAGATCCGGATCCGTCGGCTTCTCACCCGCCGTTCCACCGGACGAATACCACTGCGCGTACAGCGGCCCGGTGAACGGCTCCAGCGGCTCGACTGGCATCTCGTGTCGCGGGAACAGAAACAGGTCCTCGGTCCCGGCGCCCCAGATGTAGATCTGCGTCTGGTTATTCTGGCACTGCGTGACCGCGAGGTTACGCTCGGTGTCCTTGACATCTCCCTGGATGCCGATGTCTTTCCACTGCTGCGAGACCATCTCCATCTGTTGCGCCCACGGCAGGAACGCGGCGGCGACCGTCGTGATCTGGATACGCAAACGTCCTTGGCCGTCGGTACGCAGTCGATACCCTTCGGAGTCCTTCTTGTCCAACCCGATCTGGTCCAGCAGAGCGTTCGCCTGCTTGGGGTCGTGGGTCGACCATTTGGTCCGCCACTCGGGGCCCGGACTGTCGGGCGCATCGTCAGCAGGCGCGACGGACCCAGGCGTGCCTGTACCCAGGAAAAACGCCTCGTTGATCTGATCGCGATCGATGCCAAGTGAAAGCGCCCGTCGGAAGTCTTTGTTGCTCAGCCATTTGGCGACTTCGGGATCATCGCGGTACGACAGGTTGAACTGAAGACTCGTCTGCGCAGACTCGGCCTGCGGGTCCAGACGCACCGTGTAGTCGCCCTTGCTCTGGTTGTCCAGAAATGCGGGCAACTTTGTCAGATCCATGTGTCGTGTTTGCTCGTCGATCTCACCCGCCATCGCGCGCAGGTTCGCCACTTCCAGACTCTCTGCCAGCGTCAGCGTCACTCGATCGATGTATGGCAGCTGGTTGCCTTGCGTATCGACAGCCCAGAAATACGGGTTGCGCTCGAGAGTCCAGGTCGAATTGTTGATCGGCGTGACCGTTCGCCAGGGGGTCATGACCGGACATTCGGGATTGACCTGATAGTTGTTCTTGTTCTTGATCAGGTTGACCCATGTATCGAGTCCGGCGGTGGCGATTGCCTGGTTGAGCTGATCTTGCGACGTGTATTTCGGATGGAATTGCTTCAGATAATGTGACGGAGCGTACGCGCCCTGGAATCCGCCGTTGTTCGTGCCGCCTAACGCGTGTCCGCTGCCGATGAGGGTGAAACCCGAGAGCACGTCGACGAACATCGGATAAGGTTCCGGGAACTTGATCGCGACCGTGTAATCGTCCACTTTTTCGAACGTGCCCGGTTTGCCGTTGATCGTGAGCTCCGGATTCGGCGTCGGGGTGAGCTCCTTATTCTGGTAGAGATCCTCGTACCAGAACATCAGGTCGTCCGCCGAAAACGGCTGCCCGTCCGACCACTTCGCGCCCTTGCGCAGCGTCAGCGTGATCGTTCGCCCACCGTCCGTCACGTTCCATGCCGACGCGAGCGACGGCACGACCTTCAAACCGGTGTAGTCGACGAAGATCAATTTGTCCGTCGACATGATCCGGTTCATGTTTTCGCCGTCGGCAGGACCGGTGAACGCACGCCGCCAGGTACCGCCATACTGACCGATATCGCGGAGCGGTTGGAGGACCATTGGATCGCTCGGGACACGCTGCTCGACGGGCGGGAGTTTGCCAGCTTTGACGAGGTCGGCGAGCATCGGCGCCTCGTTGAACTTCGTCGGCAACTTTGAGGCGTCAGTCACGATGGTCGCGCCTTCCAGCTTACCGACGAGTTGCGAGCCGATCTGGTTGCCCTGTGCTGCCGTGGTTGGCGCTGCCGCGGCGGCTGCCGGAGCCTGCGTCGGCTGGGCCGATCCGGCCGTAGGCTGTGCCGCGCCAACGGTTGGCTGCGCCGCGCCAGCCGCGGGCTGCTGCGCTGCCGGCGCGCTCGTCGGCGACGCTGGTGCTGCCGGCCCGCATGCCGCCAGGAGGGACACGACGGCAACACTCAGGCCACCGCTCAGCAATTGACGACGTGACAACGCGTGGTGCAGATTCGATCTCTCTTGCATGTTCAGAAACTCCTCCCTCCGGCTACACATGGCGAACAGACAATGCGCACTAATTCTGGCTGAGAGGCACCTCCACCCCCGCGAGCGTCAGCTCGCGTGCGCGATGGCACCGCACAAACCGACCTGGCTCAATTTCCTCCCAGGCTGGTGTGACACTCCGACACGTTTCCACCGCGTATTGACAACGCGGATGGAAGTAACAGCCGCTCGGCGGAGCCGCCGGATTTGCGACTTCGCCCTGGAGCACGACACGCTCTCGCCGCCTGGCGACCCTCTCCCGCTGCATCTCTCCCTGTCGCCTCGAGCGGCGGGGTCGAGCACGAGGATCCGGCTCGGGAATTGCTGAGAGCAACGCGGACGTGTACGGATGCTTGGGGGCGGCAAACAGCGCCGCGCTCTCCGCCATCTCGACAATCTGTCCCACGTACATGACGGCCACGCGGTCACTGATGTGTTTCACCACGCTCAGGTCGTGTGCGACGAACAGATACGTGAGCTTGAGCCGCTCCTGCAGCTCGAGCAAGAGATTCAGGATCTGCGCCTGTACTGAGACGTCCAGCGCCGAGACCGCTTCATCAGCCACCACCAGCCGAGGATTCAGCGCGAGCGCCCGCGCAATCCCGATTCGCTGCCGCTGACCGCCACTGAATGCGTGCGGAAAGCGATTCATGTACTCCGGTCGGAGTCCGACCAGGCGCATGAGCTCCGCGACACGCTCGATCCGATGCTGGCGATCGCTGATTCCGTTCACCAGCAGCGGCTCGCCGACGATGTCGAGCAAGGTCATGCGCGGGTTCAGCGACGAGAAGGGGTCCTGGAAAATCATCTGCATCTCGCGTCGAAGCGGACGCAAACGCGTGCGCGACACAGTGGCGACATCCACAACCGAACCGTCGTCGGCACGGAACAGCACTTCGCCGTCTGTCGGATCGATCGCGCGCAGGATGCACCGCGCGGTTGTGGTCTTTCCGCATCCGCTCTCCCCCACAAGCGCCAGTGTTTCGCCCGGGTACAGATCGAATGTGACGTCGTCCACGGCACGCACGTGACCGACGGTACGGCGCAGAAATCCGCGACGAATCGGAAAAAACTTCCTCAGGTGACGCACCGCCAGGAGTGCATCGTCGTGCACAGTCCCGTTCGCGCTACTGGACATGTGCCGTTTGGGCGGGCGAATTTGCGGCCTGGTAGAGGAAACAGCTCGCGCTCTGTTCTTCCGTCACCGGCAACAAGACCGGCGTGTGTGTGTCGCAGACTCCGCGCATGAACGAAGGGCAGCGCGGGTGAAACGGACAGCCTCGCGGCCGATTGTATGGGTGCGGAATGGAGCCCGTAATCGTGGGCAGCTTTGCGCGCGGCACCGAGTGCACGCTCGGAATGGATTTCAACAGCAGCTGAGTGTACGGATGTTTCGGCGCGTAGAAGATGTCTTCGACTGGGCCATCCTCGACCACCTGTCCGAGGTACATCACCACCACGTCGTCCGCCATCTCCGCGACCACGCCGAGGTTGTGCGTAATCAGGATGATGGCCATGCCGTTCTGCGTCTGAAGGTCCCACAGCAGGTCGAGAATTTGCGCCTGCGTGGTGACGTCAAGCGCCGTCGTCGGCTCGTCGGCGATGAGCAGTTGCGGATCGCACGAGAGCGCCATAGCGATCATCGCCCGCTGTCGGAGCCCACCACTCAGTTGAAAGGCATACTCGTCCATTCGCCCTTCCGCGCGTGGAATTCCGACTCGCCGCAACAAATCGATCGCTCGGTCGCGCGCCTCGCGCTTGCTCACCTTGCGATGGAACTGAATCGCCTCCACAATCTGGTTGCCGATAGTGTGCACTGGACTGAACGATGTCATTGGCTCCTGAAACACATAGCCAATAACGCCCGTGCGAATACCGCGGATCTCGCGTCCGTTCGGCTTCAGCTGCACGAGGTCGACTTCGTTCTGGCTTGTGCGCAGGATGACCTCTCCATCGACGATCCGGCCCGGCTCTTCCACTATGCGCAGAATGGAGCGCGCCGTGACGCTTTTGCCGCAGCCGGACTCGCCAACGATTCCCAGTGTGCGTCCCGCGTACACATCGAACGAAGCGCCGTCAACTGCTTTGACAACACCTTCATCTGAGGTGAAGTGCGTCTTCAAGCCACGCACCGAAAGCAGCGGAGCTTCAGACGCCATACGGGTCCGCCGCGTCGCGCAGGCCGTCTCCCAGGAAATTGAACGCCAGGATTGCGACGATCACCGGCGCCGCGGGCCACAGCAGCCATGGCGAGATCGCGGCCGTCTGAACGTTGGAGGCTTCCTCGAGCATGACTCCCCAGGAGATCGCTGGTGGGCGCATGCCGAACCCTAGGTAACTCAGCGAGGTCTCGAAGATGATGATCGCCGGCAATGCGAGCGTGGTCGCCGCGATGATGTGACTCAGAAATGACGGGACCAGGTGGCGGAAGATGATTCGCAGACGCGAGCAGCCTACAAGCTCTGCCGCGGTGACGAAATCTTCATCGCGCAAGGAGAGGAACCGGCCACGAACGACACGCGCGAGCTCTGTCCACGAGAACAATGAAAAGATCAGTGTCATGGTGAAAAAGATCTGCGTCACGTCCCATTCCTTCGGAACTGATGCCGCCAGACCCATCCACAGGGGAATCGTCGGAATAGAGCGCATGATTTCGATGACGCGCTGGATGATGGTATCGGCCAGTCCGCCGAGATAGCCGGACAACCCCCCGAGCAGCACACCCAGCACCAGGCTGATGACGACGCTTGCGAGTCCAATCAATAGCGACACGCGGGTGGCGAACACCAGGCGCGACCACTGGTCTCTACCTTGACTGTCGGTGCCGAGCAAGAAGAGGGACGTCTCCGGCGTTCGGTCGCCCGAGACACCGATCAGATGCCGATCCGTCGGGATCAGTCCAAACAGCTTGTAGGGGAATCCCTGGGCGAACAGCGTGATCGGTACTTTCACACTCGGATCGGGGACGTACACGCGTTTGAATGTCTGCGGGTCGCGTTGCCCTACCAGTCCACTCACGTACGGCCCAAATCCGCCATTGCTGTCGAACAGGTATAGCGGCTGCGGTGCGATCAGTGACCGCTGTGCATCGGATGCAAGCGGGTCGGAGTACGCGAGAAACTCCGCCGTGGCCGCGACCAGGTAGAAGACGATCACAACCACGGCTGAGACGAGCGCGAGCTTGTGCTTGCGAAACCGCCACCACATCAGCTGCCACTGCGTGGCAACCGAGATCTTCTCCTCAGCGTCTACGGATAGTGGCGCGTCCGATTCTGGAACATCTGGAGCGATGACGCCGCTGATGCTCACCGGCTCTCCAATCGAATGCGCGGATCCAGCCACATCAGGAGCAGATCCGAGAGCAGCGTGCCGATGACGGTTAGCGTGCCGAGTAGCAGGATGATCGTGCCGGCGAGAAACATGTCGAGCGCGATCAGCGCCTTGTACAGCAGTGGTCCAACGGTCGGCAGACTCAACACGATGGAGACAATGACACTGCCCGAGACGATGTACGGCAAGGTGTAGCCGATCGTGCTGGCGAACGGATTCAACGCGACCCGGACCGGGTACTTCAAGATCACACGATGTTCGGGCAGACCCTTCGCACGCGCGGTGATGACGTACGGCTTGCGCTTTTCGTCGAGCAGGTTCGCTCGCATGATGCGGATCTGGCCGGCAGTGGCGGCCATGCCGAGCACAATCGCAGGCACCGGCAGATGCGCCAGCAGGTCCTGGAACTTAACCCAGCTCCAGGGTGCGTCGTTCAGCTCCGGCCTGAATAGACCACCGATATTGACGTTGAAGTACTTGAAGCCGAAATAGAGAACCAGTAGCGCGAGCAGGAAGTTCGGAATTGCAAGGCCAACAAAGCCAATGAACGTGAACACGTAGTCCAGAACCGAGTTCTGTCGAACCGCCGAGTAGATTCCGATCGGTAGCGCGATCGCCCAGGTGAAGAGCAGTGCCGCGACGGACACCGCGATTGTCAACCACAATCGGTCGCCGATCACCTGTGTGACGGGCAACTGGTACTCCATGGCTACGCCAAAATTCCCGTGGCCCATCATGCCCACCCAGCGCAGGTACTGGACGTAGATCGGCTGATCGAGCCCGTACTGGATGCGCAGGTTCTGGGCCTGGTCGGCGGACACCGACCCGCCGCTGGCGGCCATCTGCGCGATGTACGAGGTGACGTAGTCGCCAGGCGGCAGGTGAATGATCATGAACGACAGGATCGAGATCGCCACGATCGTGAAGACGGCAAGTACGAGGCGCCGCGCGATATATCCCGCCACCAGCGGCCATCGTACCGGCGACGCACCTCGATAACAACCGCCCGCTAGAATCGGCCGCCGAGGCTTGATGAACTTCGTGGATTACCTGGCCACCTTGCGACGACGACGTGCCGCCAACACAAGGTTGGGGGCCAGGGGCGGGGCCTGGAGGCTCCCAAGCGGGCGCGAGCCCGCGCCGTGGGTCCCTGTCACCCCTTTCAGAGGCGCGCTCTAGTGCGCCAGGAGCAGTAAGGTATCGTGCGTTACCGCACCTTCGGCCGGACGGGCCTGCGCGTTTCGACTGTTTCCATGGGCGCCAATCGCCTGGGCGATCCTGGCGTGGACCCAACGGTTTGGCCGCCAATCGTCGAGCGCGCACTCGCTCTGGGCGTCAACTTCTTCGACACCTCGATCAGCTACAACCAGGGCCGCAGCGAGGCCATCCTCGGCGAGATTACGCAAGCGCACGCCGAGCCGACACTCATCAGCACCAAGGTCGGGTTCAACATCGACTTCGAGCTCGGCCCCGATTCTCAACGTCGCGACTATTCCGCACGGGCCATCCTGCGCGATGTCGACGGCCAGCTCGTCCGACTGCGCCGTGACAGCATCGACATGTATTTGCTCCACAGCCCGAAGATCGCGGAGCTCGAGGCGCAAGATTGGGCCACAGCAATCGATCAGCTCAAACGCACGGGGAAGATCCACTGGTTCGGCATCTCGACGAGCGACCATGCGTCAGGCATCTGGGCGATCGAACACGGCGCGGACGTGCTGCAGATCGAATACGACATGCTCTCGCCGAGCGCCGAGCAGCAACTCCTCCCGCTCGCGCAGCGCCACAATGTCGGGATCATGGTTCGCACGCCACTCGCGCGCGGACTGCTGACTGGCAAGTTCGCCGTCGGCAGGCCGATCCCACCAGACCAGCAATGGCGCCGGCCCACCGGTGAGGCGCTGCAGACTCGCTTACGTCGCATCGAACAGCTCCGATTCCTGGAACGTCCCGGCCAGACGCTGACCCAGGCAGCGCTGCGCTTCGTGCTCGCTCATCCGGCGGTGCACTGCGCCGTGCCGGGGGCGCGCACGATGGAGCAACTGGAGACGAACGTGCCCGCCTCGGACGGCGATCTCACTCACGACGAACTGGCGCAGATTCGCCGACTCCAACACGAGTGGCGCGCCGAAGACACGCGCCGTCCCGCTGGGGCGAGGAGCTGAACGCGCATGCCAGCACTGCCGCAGGCGCACGAATGTATCGACATCTACCGTCAGATGGTGCTCATCCGTCATTTCGAGGAACTCGCCCTCCGGCTGCGCCACGACGGTCTCATCCACGGAGTCGTGCACCCATATAGTGGCGAGGAGGCCATCGCGGTCGGCGTCTGCTCCAACCTGCGCCGGACGGATCGGATCGTCAGCAACCATCGCGGCCACGGGCACTGCATCGCAAAAGGTGCGGACATCAAGCGGATGATGGCCGAGCTTTTTGGCCGACGTGATGGCTACTGCAAGGGCAAAGGTGGCTCCATGCACATCGCGGACTTCGACGCGGGCATGCTCGGAGCCAACGGCATCGTCGGTGCAGGATTGCCGATCGCTGCTGGAGCTGCTGTCGCGGCGCAGCTCGAAGGCTCAGATGCGGTCGCGGTCGCCTTCTTTGGCGATGGGGCCACGGGTGAAGGACCGTTCCACGAATCGCTCAACATCGCTGCCTTGTTGAAGCTGCCGGTGCTGTACGTCTGCGAAAACAATCAGTATGCCGGCGATACTCCGGTGCAGTACGGGCTGTCCGCGCGCAACGTGTCCGATCTGGGCACCGGGTATGGCATCCCCGGTCTGACAGTCGACGGTAACGACGTGCTGGCGGTGTATGCCGCCGCAAATGAGGCCGTAGCTCGCGCTCGCGAAGGCCAGGGCCCGACGTTGCTGGAGTGCAGGACGTGGCGCCAGCACGTTCACGCGCAGCGCGCCGAGCCACCGCCGGACTCGCGTCCGCCGGAGCAAAAAGCGTACTGGGAGGAGCGCGATCCGCTGCCGCGCTTCGAGGAGTACCTCGTGCGCCAGCACATCCTGACCGCGGACCAGATGGCCGACATTGGACTCTCAGTCGACGCCGCGCTCGAAGAAGCGGTCGCCTTCGCCCACGCGAGCCCCTACCCCGAACCAGAGGAAGCCCTCGAGGACGTCTTTGCGCTATGAAGATGACCTATGCCGCGGCGCTCGAGGCCGCCATGTTCGAAGAAATGGCGCACGACCCGCGCGTGTACATGATGTCGACCTCCGTCCCAGCCGCGCTGCAGGACGCGTATGGTCCACTGCGCGTCAAACGCATGCCCATCTCCGAAGCGACCATGACCGGCATCGCGGTCGGCTCCGCGGGCTGCGGGTTCCGTCCGGTTGTCTACTGGCGGTCTGTCACCTTCGCCTTCATGGCCTTCGACCAGGTCGTCAACCAGGCCTGCAAAATCCGCTACATGTTCGGCGGCCAGCGGGATTTTCCCATTGTTTTTCGCGCCAGCTATGGCAACGGTACGCGCTCGGCCGCCCAGCACTCCCAGACCGGTTACGCCCTGTACGCGCACCTGGCAGGTCTGAAAGTGGTGCTCCCGTCCGGAGCCAGAGACGCCAAGGGCCTGCTCAAGAGCGCCATCCGCGACAATAATCCAGTCGTCGTCTTCGAGCCTGGCCGCATCGATCCGCTCGAAGAAGACGTGCCCGAAGACGACTACGCGGTGCCGATCGGCGTCGCGGACATCAAGCGAACAGGTACCGACGTCACCGTCGTCGCGCTCGGCTATATGCTCTACGCCGCGCTTGACGCGGCACAACAACTGGAGCAGGAAGGCATCCAGGTCGAGGTGATCGATCCGCGCACGCTGGTGCCGCTCGACGTCGCGTGCATTCGACGATCGGTCCAGAAAACCGGACGGCTGATCGTGGTCGACGAGTCAGCGCCAACGTGCTCCATGGCCTCGGAAATCAGCGCGGTGGTTGCGGAAGATTGGGATTGCTGCCGCGCGCTGCGTGCTCCCGTGAGGCGGGTGACGATGCCAGCGGTGCCAGTGCCGTTCAGCCCTCCGCTCGAGGATTTCGTTCTCCCCGACGCGGCCCGCGTTGTCGAGGCTATTCGCGGGCTGGTCGCGTACACGTGACGTTCTCGCTCTCGGCGAATCACGTCGGACTGACAGTCAGTGACCTGGGGCGCTCGATCGCTTTCTATCGTGATGTGCTCGGGTTTCACGTTGCCTACGAGCGGGGGGAAGTGACGGCAGAATATATGCCGCGTCTGGTCGGCATTCCGGGCGCGCGACTGAAGATTGCGGGCCTGGACATTCCGGGGCTGCATCTGGACCTGATCGAATACCTTTCACCTCAGACCGCGCGCCTGGCTGGTCCGACGTCGGACGTTGGGAATGTTCACATCGGGTTCACGGTGGACGACCTGTGGGCCGCGTACCGCGCCCTCTCCGCGGCGGGCGTGAAGTTCAAGTCAGAGCCCGTGAGCCCGACAACGGGCCCGAACCAGGGCGGCTGGGCAGTCTATTTCACAGACCCCGACGGGACCACGCTGGAGATGATTCAGAAGCCTTCGGCAGGCAACCCTCACCCCCCAGCCCCCTCTCCCTAGCAGGGAGAGGGGGA
>JAFAPL010000119.1 GCA_019247135.1 Chloroflexota bacterium
AGGAGGTGCTGCGGGCGCTGCCAGACCCAGTCCCACCACAAGTGTGAAAGACAGACGACGTCGCAGTCGCCGCCGCGCGCGGGCTCGGCCATCACCTCCGAGCGTAAGCCACAGGCAGCCTCTGTGGCAGGTCGGCTGCGGCACCACCGCTTCGCTCCTGCGAGATCCGTCGCAATGGCCGCGCCGACGCTCTTCAGTCCATCCCGCGTACCGCCGGGTGGAGAAGCCCTGCGCCCACGATCATTGCCCCAAGCAGAACGATCTCGAGTTGCTGGCGGGCCAACAACTCATCACCGAGGTCACGCAGTTCCTGGCCCAGGTTCTGCCGCCCTGAACTGGGGGTTGTTGCCGCGCCGCGGCCGACTCTTGGGGGCTAGCGTGCGAGCGCATGCCGCGCGATAATCGCCGTGGCGCGCGTACATGCGTGCCATTGAGGAGGGGGAAGGTCCTCATGACGATGCTTCGTGGTATCGCTGAAGAGATCGAACAGCGCAACAAGTTGTTCGAAGCGAACTTCAAGACGGGCAATATGGAGGCGCTGGCCGACGCGTACACGGAGGATGCGACGGTCATGCCTCCGGATGCAGCGCCCATTCGCGGACGCGCGGCAATTCAGCAATTCTGGCAGAGCGTCAGAGACTCCGGCGTTCAAGCGGTGTCGCTGAACACCGTATCGGTTGATGCCGAGGCCAACATGGCCGCGGAGATAGGCACTGCCGACCTCGCGGTTCAGACTCCAGGCGGAGAGACGTCCTCCGTGCCTGTGAAGTACGTTGTCATCTGGAAGCGGCAACCGGGTCAGGCGTGGCAATTGGCCGTCGATATCTGGAATAGTCGCCCCGCGGCAAGCTGACGAAAAACATGTAGCTTCGGCACAAGCGCGGCAAGGTCTACCGGAGGTGCTCGAGGTAGTACAGGCCAACGAAGGCAAGCATCGTGACGCCGGCGGAGATGATCAGTGGCAGCAGGCTCCGCCACGGCTGACGCCAGTCGGCACTGCCAAGCACGACGATGGTCACGGGCAACAGGGCGGCGATCGAAAGCTGAAAGATGTGCGCCTGCGTCCCTTCGTCAGGTTCCGGCATGGGCGGCGGAGAAATCAGCCCGGTGACCACCGTGATCAATGCGATCAACGAAAGCAGAACGAGCACGATACTGCTCATCCGGTTGATCTGCCGCGTGCGCATGTTCGCTTTTAGTTTTCGCAGTTGAACGCTCTGTGAGCAATTCCGCGCAGGAATCCCGATCGGCCCTTCACACAGCAGGAAACGGAGCCCCGCGCGGTTGCGCGCCGGACTCCGTTGCTACCGAGGGAACGCCCGTCGAACTCCGGTCGAACGGTGCAACCAGCCCCCGGGAGGGTGATTGCTGAGCTCGCCGGGCCGGGCTCGCCGGGGGCCGTTGATCACCGTCTGGCGCGCGCGGGGGCAGGCGCGTGGCCCCGGGTGGGCGCCTGGTGAGAGCGGCCGAATCCGCCCGGAGGGGTGTGGCTCGGGCGCGGGCCAGGTTTGGACAGGAGGCGCGCGGGGTCGTGCTGGCCAACCGTCGCCCCCTTGCCGTGGCTGGCCGCCAGCTTGACTGGCTGCTTCGCCGTGCTCGGGGCCGCCGCCGCCGTGGCCGCGCGCGCCTGGCTGCTGGCCAGCGCCGGCCCGGTGTAGACCACCCGAACCGCCTCGAACTCGGTGCGGACGTCCACGTTATCGCTGCAGCCGGACACCCAGAACTGGTTGTCGAAGGCCACCCGCAGGTTGCCTGCCGGGTCCAGCGACAGCGATGGGCGGAAGTCACCGAACCACCCGCCGGTCGTGCAGTTGGCGGGCAGCAGTTGCGGCAGGTCCTGGCTCAGCCGGCTGACGTCTTCCAGCTGCTCCCCGGTCCACGCAGCGTCGCCGGTGGTGCAGCTGGCCACGCAAGCCATCTCGGCCAGGCCCCAGCCGAAGGGCCCACCGGACGAGCGGAGCGCCAGGTGGGGCTGGTTCTGGGCGTCGAAGGCGAGGTCGGCGTCCTGTACGTAGCCGCTCAGCCCGTCCCAGCGCGTCCAGAGCCACCTGGCGGGATCCGCGCAGCCGCCTCCGCCGCACTGCCAATACCAGAGCTGGTTGCTCTGGGAGAGGGCGACCCCCACCCCGTCGCTGCCGTCGACGCGGAGCGACACGGCCAGGGGCGCCTGACCCTGCGGCATCAGGTTGGTGACGGACCACTGGCTACCGTCGTAACAGTTCGCGTTGCACTCCAGGTAGTCGACGCCGAAGCTGAAGTCGCTGGAGTTGAAGCCGAACCCCGCCGCGCGGGGCTGCCCGGCCGAGGTGAAGCCCAGGCTGAGCTGGTTGAAGTTCAGGCCGGTGCTGATCTGCGCGAACACCCAGTTGGCGGGCACTGTCTGGCCGGAGTTCGGGTCGGTCGTGGTATCAGTGCAGGCCGTGTCGCAGGTGGCGTAGAC
>JAFAPL010000382.1 GCA_019247135.1 Chloroflexota bacterium
CGATCGAGCCAGATGATGCGCGCCCCGCGCCCAGGCGGGCGGCCGATGCGCCCCGCGAGTACAACGGCAAACCCGCGTGGAGCCGCGGCGAGATGGCGCGGCGGACCGCCGACCTGCTACCGGAGGGAAGCTACGTCAATCTGGGCACAGGTATGCCGACGCTCGTCTCGAACTACATCGCGGGTCGCGACATCACACTGCATGGCGAGAACGGCATTCTCGGCTATGGCCAGATGGTGACCGGCGATGAGGTGGACGTCGATATTTTCAACGCGTCGGGTCAGTACGTGTCAGCGCTGCCGGGCGCTTCGTTTTTCGACAGCGTCGCGTCCTTCGAGATGGCGCGCAGCGGGAAGCTGCACGCGGTCGTGCTGGGCGCCTACCAGGTGGACGAAGAGGGCAACCTCGCCAACTACAGTCTGGGCGACCCGCGGCTCGGTGGTATTGGCGGCGCGATGGACCTGGTCGCTGGCAAACAGACGCTCATCGTCATGATGGAGCACCGCGACTCGCGTGACCGGGCGAAACTCGTCCGTAGAGTGAAGTATCCGTTGACGGGGCGCAGCTGCGTGGACGTGGTCGTGACCGACGTGGCCGTGCTGCGCCGCCGCGACGGCAAGTTTTGCATCGAGCAGTTAGCGGATGGTTTCAGCGTCGACGAAGTCCAGGCGCTGACGGAGTTCCCGCTCGGGCGCGAAAGCTAGCAGTACGATCGGCGCTCGGCGGAAACGGCCCTTTTGGGGGTCAACCCTCACCCCCCAACCCCCTCTCCCTGGCCCCTGAGCGACCGAGGACGTAGGTAACACAACGGACCGAGCACATTGGTAACACGTTGTGGAGAAGCGACGCCGTCGTCGCCAGGGTGGGGGTTTGGGGGAGGGATATCCCCAGGTGGGGATAAGTCGACGTGACTCATGCGTCGGTCCGCGTCGACGGGTGAGTTGGTTTGGCACGTTGCGGATGGCGCAACCGACCATGCTTAGTGTCGAGCAGCCCCAACTTCACAGGTCCATACCGGACTACCCAGCCGCCGTCGACGACGCCGGACACGCGCAGCGCCACGCCGACCCCAACGCTCACGCCGACCGTGCCTTTGGCGTCGCCGTCCGCTATCCCGAGGGCGACGGCCACCCGAACGGCGACGGTCGAGCGGACGCCAACACCACCCGCCGCGCCCACCGCCACCCGCCCCGCCGCGACGCCCGACTCGCAGCCGGCGCGGAGGTAGGCGCCGTCCCGTCGCCGCGGCCGGCTGGTGCTTCCCAGAGGCGTCGCCTGCCTGCCTCACCCGATAACCTCGCGTCCTCAGGCGCCTCCGCGATAAGCATCGAACAACGGCCACACACCTGGGTCCTCCTGGCCCAGGCGCCACGTCGAAACACCCGCGGCCCTGAACTGCGTGGCCAGCGCCACGCGTGCCGCTGCGCTCCCGCTGTCCTCGATCCACACCTCGTGCTGGTCCGTGTCACTGCTGGGCAGCGGCGTGGGCCGAGCTGCGGCGGTTGGTGCCGGCGCGGTCACGTCACACGGCGGCGCCGAATGCACCGTGATGCGATGCCCCGAAACCGCGCGAATGCTGCTGGCTCGGGGCGGAATGCCGGCATACGCGAACGTCAGCGACTGCTGGGTGGAATCAAAGCCCGGGTCCACGCCGAACGTCTGCGCCAGCGCCAACGCCTGCGGATAGCCAAGTGACCTGGTGAGCCCAGTCGCCGTGTTCCAGTCGTAGCCGTAGAAGGCAAGCCCGAGGAGCACACGGTCCGGCGACATCTGCTGCGTCGTGAACGTGAGCACACGCTGCACCCAGTCATACGGAGCGACTGAGCCCGGCCCACTGAATGGGCCGCGGTACTCGTATGCCATGATCGTGGCCAGGTCCGCTTGCTGGCCCAGTGCACGGATATCGAACGCTCCCGACCACCCTGACGTGGTGTCGGTCACCTTCGCTGGCAAGGCAAGCGTGAGCATCTTGCCCGCGGCATGGAGCTGGCCCGCCAGAGCGCCGACGAAGTCGGTCAGAATCTGA
>JAFAPL010000386.1 GCA_019247135.1 Chloroflexota bacterium
GATTGAAATCCGAAAAAACCACGAGATGCTACTGCATGTGTGGGAACGTTTGCGGCAGGAGCTGGACTCCGAGCGGCTGCCTGTCCTGGTATTTGCCGGAAGTTGGGGTTGGAATGCGGAGACCGTGCGCGTGCTCGTGGAGCGAAACTGGCGGCTGCGCGACCACCTGCTTGTGCTCGACCGGGTTTCCGATGCTGAGCTCATCTGGCTGTACCGCAATGCTCGCTTTACAGCATTTCCGTCCTTCCCTGAGGGGTATGGACTGGGCGCCGCCGAGAGCCTCTCGTTCGGGACGCCGGTCGTCATCTCCGACTGCCCAGCACTGATGGAGGCTACCGAGGGGCTGATGCCGGCGTACGACCCACTCGATTTCAACGGTTGGCATCATGAGGTCCACGCGCTGGTTAGCGACGACGCACGTCTGTCACGCTTACGCGCCAAAGCCGCCCGCTATCGTGGGCCGGCCTACGACGAGTTCGCCTGGTCGCTGCGCGACCTGGTCCGCAAAGCCGTCATGACCGCGCGCGAAACCGCAACGTTCACCTCGGCGAGCCGCCACCCAAAATGAGCTCCGAGCGCGTAGCGCTATTCTTTCCGCACAATCCCTGGCCGCCCCGTTCCGGGGCGCATTTACGCGCGCTATCCCTGCTCGACGGACTGCGCAGGCTGGGCTGCTCGGTGACGTTCCTCAGCTCGACACTGTCTTCTGAGCGACCGTGGACGCCTGGGGCGATGAGCGCCCTGCGCGCGGCTGGTGCTTCGGATGTATGCATCTTCCAACCGTCGAGCGCCGACTGGAAGATGGTGTTTCTGGCTGCACGAATCCTGAAGTGGTTGAAGGTCGATCCTGAGTTCAACTCGCTCGTCGATACGCCGCCAGGCATGCGCGTGTGGTTCTCACGCCAGATGCAGGCAATCCGGCCGCGGCATGTGATCATCTCGTACGCCTACTGGAGTCGGCTTAAGACACTCGTGTGGCATCTGCCAGCAACACGGCGCGTGGCTTCGTCGGTCGATACGCACGACATCGTTTCGAGGCAAATTCAGCTTAGGCGGCGGCTTCTCGCTGAATTACCCGAACCACCCATCGATCCCGGTCTGGTGAAGGCTGAGCTGCTGAATGAGCACTTCTTCACCGACGTGCCGTACCCGGCGAAAACCAAGGAGTTCGCGGAGTACGACAGGTTCGACAACACCATTGCGATCAGCCAGACCGATCTGAACATCATCAAGGCCAGGACGAGGCGCACAAAACCGGTTCTGATCGGTGCCTCGGTGGCTGAGACCAGCACGGTGAACGAGTATTCGGCGCCGCCTGTTTTTGCGACTGGTCCCAATCCCTTCAACACGCATGGTTATGTGTATTTCACGCGAAGGGTGCTGCCGCTCGTACTGAAAGGCGACTCTGAGTTTGAAATGGATGTGTTGGGGCACACGTGCACGCAGGTCCAGTCTGTCCGTGGGGTCAATCTGCGAGGCTATGTTGACAATCTCGGCTCGGTCTACGCCAGGGCACGCTTCGCCGTAAGCCCTGTGTTTGGCGGTACCGGGCAGCAGCTCAAGATTGTCGAAGCCATGGCTCACGGACTACCCGTGGTAGCGTTGAAGGCTGGGGCGGAGCATTCGCCAGTTGTCCACGGCGTGAATGGCTTTCTCGCTGAGGATGCGCCCGCGTTCGCCGAGTACGTGCTGCAGCTGTCCGCCGACGAGAACCTCTGTCGACGATTCGGGTGCGCCGCCCGCGAGGAGATACGCACCAACTGGTCACAGGTGCAGACAACGCAGAAACTCGCGCGGCTGCTGAGCGTATGAAGCTTGCCTTCACCGACACCAATCTCGAAGCAGGCGGCTGGACAGCCGGACCGATTTATGTCCGGAATCTGGTACAGGCTGTACGGTGCGCGGATGCGAGCACGGGTGTGTACACGCTGCCGTTGGCGGGCTCAGACGGGGCGGTGGAGTGGGCTCGCAGTCTCGGCGCGGACGGCGTGATCTGGCATCAGCCTCCGGCGCGCTGGCGGCGGGATTGGGCGATTGCCTGGGCGGCGCGGCGATTGCGTCGAGACACGTTGCCGATCGAGTGGACGTTGCGACGCGCAGGCATCGAAGTCGTGTTCAGCTTTCCGTCCCCGCATCCCTTCGGAGACATTCCCACGCTGGGCTGGCTGCCCGATTTGCAGCATGTGCACCTGCCCGAATTGTTTTGTGCCGCTGAGCGGACCCGCCGCGACCAGACGCTCCGCGCGAGTGTCGAGCTCACGGACCGCTTGATTGCCATGAGCGACGCGCTCGTGCAAGACTTTCTGACATTCGCGCCGGAGTACGCATACAAGGTCCGGGT
>JAFAPL010000392.1 GCA_019247135.1 Chloroflexota bacterium
GCGCAGGGGAGAGGCACTTGGCATGCGCACGCGGGAGACCGACCAGTTCGAAATTGTGTGCCAGGAGCGGCGTGCCCCGCCCCAGGAGCACACCTTCGTGCCCTCGTCGACCTGCGCGGGACGCCCGCCAAGCTCGATGAAACGACCCCCTTCGTCCGCGAGCGGGTCCTCCCGATCGCCAGGGAGCAGAACGGCTTCCGCGCCCTGCTCATGGGCGTCAACCGCGCGAGCGGCCGTTCGCCGGTGGGCTCCATCTGGGACTCGGCCAAGCACCGCTCAGCGAGCGACGCGGCCACGGCCGAAATGCGTCGGCAGGGCACCCAGATTGCGGGTGCCGAGCAGGCGCGGGTGGAGCTGTTCGAGGTCGCGGCGCTGGTGGAGAAAAGCATGGAGCACTTGGGGCTGCGTCCGCCTGAGCGACCCGGAACCTGAGAGACCCTGGCTCGTGGACCTTTCCCGATGCGGTAAGCAACATCGACAAGCACGTTCCGGAAAGGTCTTCAGGACCTGACAGGACCTGATGTGGACGCGAAATCCGCCAGCGTGTGAGCTACTGGAGACTCAATAAGCTCGACTTAAAGATGCCCGCGTGCAGTATCGGGAAATGACGATCCGCCACCGGCGACATCTCGCACAAATTGAACAAGTCCGTCGAAATAGGCCTGCTGGTCATCGTACATGGCGAGGTGGCTACCGTTCGGACAGAGGAGATATCGCCCCTTTGGCAGTGCCTCTGCCATCCGCGCCAGGTGCTCGGGGTCCATCGTGTCGTGGCGAGCGCCGATCACCAATGTTGGCACCCTAATGTTACGCCAGGTCGGCAGTGCGATCCCACTGAACAAGCTTACCGCTTGCCCCAAGTTCGCTGGGTCCCTGCATGGGAACGTAGATAGCCGGATTGATGTGCTTGAATGCGCGGTTCACGGGGTCCGGCCACTCCTCGTATGGTAGGCGGAGTATGTGGTGGACGTAGTGGTGCGGGATCAGCAATTCCATGTATCGCGGGCTCTCGTACCTGGTCTCCGCTTCCAGTTGCTTGATCTCGGCCAGAACTGCTTGATCCATGCCCGGCATGAGCACTGTCTGGGCGTACTGGTTGTATGCCGGCATGCTCGCCATCATGTTGGAAATGATCAGTCCTGCAAGGTGCTGCTGGAATCGGAACGCGTACTCGATCGCAAGTATGCCACCCCAGGACTGGCCATACAGGAAGAAGTTCTCCGGTCCGAGGTTGAGGGCGTGCCGGACCTGCTCCACTTCTTCCACGAAGCGCGGTACCTCCCAGAGCTCCGGCTCATCCGGCTGATCGCTGTAAACTGAGCCGAGTTGGTCATAGTAGTAGTATTCGAAGCCCGCCGCGGGGAAGTAGCTGTCGAAGGCTTCGAAGTACTCATGCGTCGCCCCCGGCCCACCGTGCAGAAGGAGTACTTTGATTGACGGATTGTTGCCAATCCGCTTCGTCCATACACGGAACGTACCTTTTGGTGTGTCGATCGGAATGAGCCTCACTCCGCCGGCCAATTTGTCATCCCGTCCTGAATAGTCCAGATACGCCGAGGTCATCGCGCACCTCACCCTGCTTGTCGCCCAGTTTATTGCCGGTCGCGCCAAGGCGAGGCGGATGATACGTCGCTGACCTGATCTGAGGCCAATCTCATTAGAGCGGAGCAGCTCCACGGAGTGGGGTCGCGCGCCGGGCAGTATGACCTTGCGCGCGCGCACCTGATCACGTGCGTGGCTGGAGCCGCTTCAACTCGTCGGACATGAACTTGACCACGCTTTCAGGATAGCCGGTGTATTTATACTGTCCCGGAACGTAATTCTCCAGCATATCCATAACAAAATGGAAGCGATGGATTCCTGAGTGGACCTCCAGTACTGCCGGTTCCAGAACGCGAAAAGCGCGACCGCGACGGCCTTCTGCTCGGACGGGCTCGCTCCAATCGCCATTCCAAGCTGCAGAATCCGCCCGGTGCTGAAAGATGGGCGGGGTGGCAAATGGAGGCCCGGGCCTCGGCCTCGCGTGGCGATCCCGGCGCGGTCTTGATTTGCTCCTCCAACCAGTGCCAGAACTCGCTCGTGATGTCCTTGATCGCGACGATCATTGGTCCCAACCGTCTTTGACGCAAGTGAGAACAGGCCCTTCATGGGCTGATAATAGTGGCTGTACTCACCCCCGGAGCCCGTCGCAAATGTTTTGGGAATGTAGCATGACAACCTTTGGTCGCAGAGCCCACATCCCGCGGATATCTAGAACGTTGTCGTTCTTCTTCACTTCTGTGCTCAACTGGTCGAGTTCGGGGCCGGCCTCGGTAACGTTTAGCCAGGTGTTGCTTATCGCGCGTCAAAGCGCGAGTAGCTGCGCTGCAGGGCGATGACTCGGCCGAGGGTGTCGGCGCTGGAGAGCCTCGCCGTCGCGCCTTGTGATCACTTGCTTCTCTGACCGGTGGCCGGGCCGCCTGATCGTGCGCGAGCCGGCGCAAAGCGCTGGAGGTACCGCGTTGGGGATCTGGCATCCTGAGGTGAGGATGACGGGGTACATCTACGACAACCTCTGGCAGGCAGCACGCCGACGATTGGCCGGACTCGACGCGCTCGGGGACCCTGGCACGGTCCGCCATCTCGAGCGCCTCGGCGTGAACGGCGGTTGGCATTGCCTCGAACTGGGTGCCGGCGCGGGATCGATCGCGACCTGGCTGTGCAAGCGCGTAGGAGCGCTCGGAACAGTGCTCGCGACCGACATCGACACCCGTTTTCTCGACACCTTGCAGGAGCCGAACCTCCAGGTACGCTGCCACGACATCGCACGAGACGATCTACCGGCGAACAGTTTCGACCTGATCCACACTCGGCTCGTGCTCTCGCATGTGTCGAACAAGGACGCCGCTGTGGCGCGCCTGGTTGTCGCGCTGCGTCCCGGCGGGTGGCTGCTGGCAGAAGAAGTTGACACGATCACGGTCAACGTGGACCCGTGCGTCGGACCGGAGGCTGTCGCATTATGGGAGAAGGGGCGTAACGCGATCCGGGCAGTGTCCGAGGGCACGTCACTGGACCCGAGCTATGGCAGAAGACTCTATGCGGCCGTTTCTGCCAATGGACTCTCCCAGGTCTAAGTGGAAGGTCGGTCCTACGTCGTTCGTGGTGGCTCGCCCGGGGCGGAGGTATACTGTTTGAGCCTCGAACAATTGCGCGACCGACTGGTTGCCTCGGGGCGGCTTGACGATACCATGATCGACCTTCTGATCAGGCTCCGGGCTGATCCGAAGGTATGCTTCATGACTGACACACTTGTAGCCGTGTGGGGCCGTCGTCCGGAAAGGCTCGACTAGATAAGTCCCGACGTGCACGATTCAACTGCCGGGTTAGCGCGATGCTCCTTCGCACTGCTCACAATCGATGCCGGGCCGCATGATGGCCCCGCTGCTCAAAAGCGCAGCGCCCCGCTGGTGAGGCCAGCAATGAACCGCCGCTGGAGCAACAAAAACAGCGCCAGCACGGGCAAGTTGATCGCGAGTGCCGAGGCCATCATCTCGCCCCAGTTGACGCCGACATCCGTCATGTTCAAGTACAGGAACACCTGTGCCGTACGCATGACGGCCGACGAGGTCATGATCGAAGCGATCACGAATTCGTTCCATGCATTGAGAAAGACGAGCAGTGCGACGGCCGCCAGCGCCGGCTGCGACAACGGGACGATAATCGCCCATAAACTCTGTAGCCGCGTAGCTCCGTCCACTGCCGCGGCATCCTCCAACTCACGCGGGATCGTTTGGAAAAAGCCGCGCAATACCCAGATAGCCAGGGGCAACGAGTGCACCCAGTAGATCAGAATCAGGCCCTCGTAGCTGTCGAGCAGACCCAGCTTGGCCATCACGATGTACGTCGGCACGAGGTTGACCAGGCCTGGAATCATCATGGGCGCGATAATCAGGAACAACACGATCTGGCTGCCTCGGAAGTGCAATCGTGCCAGCGGATAGGCCGCCAGAGCACCCGTAACGAGCACCAGCCCGACGGTTGATAGAGAGACCACGCTGCTGTTGAACAGCGCTAGCAGCAGTCCATGATCTACGGCTCGACCGTAGTTGTACAGAGTTGCCGGGCTTGGCAGGAGCGCCGGCGGAAACGTGAAGATCTGGCGCTCAGCCTTCAGCGAAGTAAGGAAAGCCCATACAAATGGGAAAACCGCGACTGCGGCGACGATCACCATTGCGAGGTAGAGCGCGATGCGATCGTACGCAGGCGGATTGAACCGCTGTTCGCCAGAGGACCAGCTGATAGATCGGCTGGCCATCAGGAGTAGTGCTCCGAGCGCAACAAACGGATATAGACACCAGTCAACACGAGGTTGGCGGCGAAGATGATCATTGCGATCGCCGAGGCCGGGCCCATGCGAGCATACGTGAACGCTTCGTTGTACATGCGCAGACTCATTGCCTCGGTAGCGTTGCCTGGACCACCGCCGGTGAGTACCAGCATCGCGACGACGACGTTGAAGTCGATGATGGTCAGCAACACCAGCAAGAGCAATATGGTTGGCCGCATCAATGGCAGCGTCACGCCAAAGAACGAACGCACGCGTGTCGCACCGTCAATGGCGGCCGCTTCGTAGAGCTCGTGCGGAATGCCCTGCAGTCCGGCTAGCAGAAGGACCATCGCGTACGGAGCAGCGCGCCAGACATCCACAACCACGAGGGCTGCCAGGGCCAGAGCAGGCTGCCCCAGCCAGTTGACGCGTGGAAGTCCGAAGCCCTGCACAAGTGCAGCATTGAGCAGTCCGAAGTCGGCATTCAGAATCCAGCGGAAAATGAGATATGTGACGACGTACGAGGTGACCCACGGCAGGAGCGTGATTGTGCGAAACGCGCTTCTGAAGCGAAGTTGCTGGTTTCCGAGCAGGGCCAGTCCAAAACCAGCAACGAATGTGAGCGCGACCGAACAGGAGGTGAACGTCACCGACACGCGAACGCTGTTCCAGAATGCGGGGTCGGTGAGCACGTCCACGTAGTTGCGAACGCCGACGAAGGTCAGAAGCTGCACGAACTCGACGCGGTACACACTCACGAGCACCCCATAGAGCGTCGGCAGCAGGCTGAATGCGCCAATGACCAGCAGCGCAGGGGCAACCATGATGTACGGCAGGAGATCCGGCCGACGACGTGGAGCCTGCGCGGCCGAGCGCACCGATTTCGCAACCGCCGGCCCCGGAGCCGCACGACGGCGCGGGGACAGTTCGCGTGTCGTCACGGACCGCTGACTCTCAGTATTTCGGGATCTGATCAGCCGGGATGTCCGCCAGCAACTTGTTGTAATTATCCCGAGCAGTAGCCAATGCGTCCTTGACCGGTACGTTGTCGTTGACCATCGAGTGATAGGCCTGGAGGAGAATGTCGTCCTGGCGTACGGGTGGGCTGAGAATCGGCAGTGACCACTCTCGTGCCGCCGTATCGAAGAGTTTGACGTAGGCGCGATCCGGTCGATCGAAGACGGCATTGCTGGCAACACTGGAGCGTCTCGGCTGCTGGCCAGCCACATCGCCCATGATCAGGTCTGCGTCAGGGCTCATCCAGAACTCGGTCACGGCGAGCGCCTGGTCCTTCACCTTCGAGCGGCTTGAAACGCCCATCGACCAGTGATTGATGAACGCCGGCCCCCAGCGGCTCCCGTCCCAGGTCGGGAAGCGCGCGAACACCGCATCCTCCGGGTCGAATTGCATCTTTTCACGCCAGGACTCATAACGATGCGTGCCGAACTGATAAGCCGCGCTCAGCCCGCTGACAAACTTGTTGTCTGCATCTTCGAGTGTATAGGTCAACGACGAGCGGGGCTGGATATGGTACTTGCCGATCCAGTCGACGACGAACTGCACGGCTTCGACCAGCTCCGGGGCGGTCCAGTGGTCGGCTTTCCAGTCTGGCGGTCCGAGGTCATACCGGCCCAAGCGCTCCTGGTTGAAGTGGTCGAACCAGGGGATGCTGGCGCCCGAACCGCGCGCCAGAAATTGATGCCAACCCCAAACATTGACGCTCGACTCGTCGAAGCCTGCCTCGTTGGCACGGTGGCCCTGACCATCCACCACCACTTTTTGAAGCGATTCGACAAACTGCTTCCAGGAGCGAATCTCGTTGACGCTGACGCCAGCCTGGTCGAACAGGCTCTTGCGGTACAGCATCAGGTCGCCAAACAGGAGGAGAGGGGCAATGTACTTCTTACCCTCATACGTCCCTGTGTCCCACCAGGCCTTGGACAGATCGTTTTTGTCTTGATCCGACCATTTGGCGAACACCGGGGAAAGGTCCTCAAGTGACCCGAGTCGAACCGCCTGTGTGATGTTGGCCGGGCTGAACAGACTGATGTCGGGCGCCGTGTTGGCGGACCAGGCGGCCATGTATTTCTCACCAATGGTTTCCCAGGCGGTCTGCTCCCATTGGATCGTGATATTCGGGTATTTGTCGCGGAACTTGTCCTCGATGGCCTTCTGTGCCCGATCGCGCGCCGTATCACCAAGAGACGTGAAGTGGCCCATATATCGGACACTCGCCGCGCTTCCGCCAGCGCCCTGTTTAGGCCCCAGCACCTGCTGGATGGATTGGCAACCGGCAGCGGCGGGCGCCAGCGCGGCAGATAACCCAATCAGTCCGAGGGCTCGCGCGCTGCCCGTCGCCAGCATCTGGCGGCGACTGAACGTCCTCTTGTGCATGGATCCTCCGCTGGGGCCGGCCGTACCACCCCGGGCCCAGATGCCAGCCCTACAACCACTCTATCGCTGGCGGCTCGGCTGGTCAAACCGCACCATCGGCGGCTTCGCCTGCACTTGCGAGGCCCACGCTAAGAACGTGATCCATCTCGTCCGCGCGCATGGCATCGAACTGGTCGTACAGAAAGCAGGCGGCAGCCCTGTTGCTATCGACACGGAAAAGCGGGGGCACGATGCTCCGGCATCGGTCCATGACGTACGGGCACCGATCCGCAAATGGACAGCCTTGCAGCGGTGCTCGGGCGATGGGCAACTCTGACTGAGGTGGGGCAGCATCATCCCATCGCTCGGTCACCTCAGGCTCTGGTATCGAGGAGATCAACAGTTGCGAATACGGATGCTTGGGCTGCTGGATCACCAGATCGACATCGCCAACTTCTGCAACTCTGCCTCGATACAGCACGATGAGGTTGCGACTGATCTGGTACGCGGTGGTCAGGTCATGCGTGATGTAGAGGAACGAAATGCCGTACTCGACGTGGAGAGTTCGCAATGTCTCGAGAATCGTCGCCCGCAAAGATGCGTCGACCATCGACACCGGTTCGTCAGCGATGATCAGGCGAGGATGCAGCAGGAGGGCACGCGCGATGGTCAGGCGTTGACGTTGACCACCGCTGAGCTGGTGCGGATAGCGACCAAGTGTCTCGTCAGGCCGCAAGCCCACCGCGGCAAGCGCCTGGCTTATCAACTCGCGCGCCTCGCCACGCGACCGGGCGAGGTGAAATTTTGCGACCGCCACGGTCAGCAAGTGATCGACCTTGTAGAACGGGTTGAAGACCTCAAACGGATCCA
>JAFAPL010000394.1 GCA_019247135.1 Chloroflexota bacterium
GTCGGCTACAACCGTCGGCAGGTCGGTTGCTCGGAGTTTGGTCCACAGCCAGTCGATGTCCAGTGCAAGCTTGTGAGCCTCGTCGACACGACCGGCCATGACGAGGTGATAGAGCAAGTTCTCAAAGAAGAATCCATCGTTTGGTCCACTTGCCCATCCGGAGGCGCAGTGTTTCGCGTAACCCCGTACGAGTCGCGCGTGCAGTTCCGCCGTGCGCGCACGAGTGCGGCTGATCACCTCAGCCTGGAGCAGTTCATGCAGCCAGACATGGCCATTAGCTTCACGAACGATGATTGATCGGTCGACGAACAGCGCAACGTAGTCCTCGACGTCACTCGCAGCAACATCGGCGGGTGACCACAACGCGGCCAATGCCGACGCTGGAACAGGGCCGCGTCCGGCAAACACAGCGAGGTCGAGGTAGCGTTCCATTGCATCCGGCAAACCGCGCTCGATCCCCGCCGAATTTAAGTCCACGATACCAACATCTAGCGCGGCAAGTAGATTCGGGTGTGGATAGCCAGGTAGGCGCGCGGCGATCCTGGCAACGTCCGCTGCCTGCAACTTCGTGAGCAGGAGTGACCATCGGTCGGCGTGACCGCGAACCATTGCTCCTGCCATGGCCAGGGCAAGAGGAAGGCCGCCAACATGCTGCAAGACATCATCCGCCTGACGTGGCAACCGCCGTTCGTTCAGATCCGCGGCCCTCGCGAGCAACGTGCGGGCTGCCGCCCGCGGCAGCAGACCGACTTCATGGATCGCCGCCCCATAGCCAGCTGCCAAGCCTGCGTCTCGAGTGGTGAACACGAGACATCCACGCGGGCCGAGGACGTCGAACGCGTCCAATTCGGCAGCGTGCCGCACGTTGTCAAGAATCAGCAAGACTGCTCGGTCGACCAGCACTTGAGCGAGGTAATCCCGCCCCTGCTGCCAATCCGAAAATAGCTGGCCAGGGTCACCGAGGGCCTTGGCAAACTGTGTCTGTCGGTTTAGCACCAGTGTATCCGTCAGGTCCAGCCACCAGACGCCATCTGGAAATGCGCTCCTGACGTCAGAGTCGCGCGCTATCTGCGTGGCAAGTACGGTTTTGCCGGCTCCCCCCATGCCCACCAGGGCGATGCGTCGCGGACTCGACGATTGATCGGGCCGAGGGCTGTTGAGAGCAGCCGTAACCTGCGCAAGATCGTCGCGCGGTACGAAGTGCAGCGGTAGTGGCGGCATCCAAGAGCCAGGCACTGGCGAAGTTTCAAACGCGAGTCGCACTGGGTCACTGGCAGGCCTCCACCCGACAGCCTCGGCTTGATCGCGGAACCCGTCCGCGGCGAGAATGTCTTCCAGGGCAACAACGAACAAACGGCGCTGCTGACGATCCGAGTTAGCGGCAACGACGATGCCGAAAAGTTGACCAAATTGACGGTCGCGAACGGCGCCGCCCGACATGCCCTGCCAGAGACTGGCCACGTCCGGCGTGGAAGTAGAGACATCGAATGGAATGCGGTGCCGAGGATCACGAGCTCCGCCTGCGGGCATCAGCGTGCCTACCGGCTGATCAGGTTGACGGATTCCGTCGGGTCGGGTGTTTGATTCCGGAAATCCGACCGCTTCGCACTCGACGGCTCGATCGCCGATACCGCCAATGCGCAGCGGCGAGTGGACGTTCGGCCGCATCACGGCCGCGGAACGGCCCGTGAATTTCAGCAGTGCAATATCAAGTTGCTCACTCGTCCATACCACGTCAGCGTCGCACCACTCAGCCACGTCAGTGGTGGTGGCGGCTCGAACCTGACAGACCGGGATCTGATCGCGCTTGTGTTCGAGTGTCCCGATTACGGATGGTCGCACGACGTGAAACGCCGTCAAGACGCCCGCTTCGCCCACGATCCAACCGGATCCCGCAGCTCCTTGGCCCGCGCCATCGGCTGCCCAGACCTCGACTAGCCGATCTGGAACGGTCACGCGTTATCCGCCGGGTCGTTTAGCCTGCAGGTGTGCTACCTCGAACGGCTTACCATCCACAGTGTGCGGGTTGAGGACGACCTTGATACGGTTCTTATCAGCTAGTCCCATCTCACCCTTCACTCCTGCCG
>JAFAPL010001139.1 GCA_019247135.1 Chloroflexota bacterium
GATACGGAACAATCGTGTGATGTTGCCGTAGCACGAGCCGACAGCGACGGCATCGAAGCGCAGGCCGGCATCAGTATTCAAGGAGCGACTACGCAGTCGAGCTGCGCAACCGGCTCAAATTGGAGTCCCGACAAGAGGATCTGCGTGTGACGGGTTCAACGAAAGCTAACTTGCTGGCCTCGGTATTGGTAGTTGCCCTGCCGGCCCTGCTGATCATCCTGGTGTGGTGGGCGATCAGATGAGCCACTGGTTGAGGATACCTGTACCGTGAAACATCGACCCTGGGCCGCTGGCGCGGCCCGAGGGTCGGCTGCCATTGCCGTTAACGGGCGGCGGGCGTGCACCGCGGATTTCCGCGGGCTCCCAGGCCGGCGGCGGCAAACTTCCGCTGTGCACCGACCTCGTGATAGAAATTGCGGCTCCCTGGCGCATCCCTGGATAGCCTCGCCCGATGCACTCGCTGGAAGATGAACTGCGTGAGCTTCGTTCGACCGGGAACCTGGATGAAGTCACGACGGCACAAGCAATAGCTCTCGAGCGTCGGAGCGTCTTCTCGGTGTACGGCGAGCTGCGCGCAGCGCTCTACGCGGCGGTTGCCCTGGTGGTCACGGGAGTTGGCATCCTCGTCCGGGAACATCTCGATCACATCGGCCGGTTGACCTTGATTTTTGTCCTGGCTCTCGCGGCCGCGGCGTGTTACGTGCCGGCGCTACGTGCGAGATTGAGGCGAACCGGGCACTCGACGGGAGGCGAATACCTTCTCCTGCTGGGTGCTTTGATCGTGAGCGCAGACCTCGGATACGCGGAGTCGCACTTCCACTGGCTCGGCGCGAACTGGTCCCGCCACCTGTTGATACTCGCCGCGTTCCATGCATTCACGGCCTACGCCCTGGAATCACGGTTGGTCCTCTCTGTCGCTCTCACGTCGTTGGCCGGATGGTTTGGCATCGAGCGCGGTACCGGAAACTTTTCGCCCTGGCATTTCGCCACACCCGAACTCGGCCTGCGCGCGCTGCTTTGTGCCGCGGTCATACTCATGTGGCGAGCGATCGACCAGCGCACGAACGCAGCGCGTTTTCGTGAGGTCCTCGAGCACTTCTCCGCCAACCTCGCCTTCTGGGGGGCGGTGGGGTGGTCTTCCAACGCTCACATGCGGCTCGTCGGTGTCGTTACGCTGCTATCGCTCGGCGTCATTGCCGTGCTGAAAGCGCTGCGATCGCGGGAAGAATCGTTTGCAGTGTACGGTGTCGGCTACACCACCCTGGGCTTGTGCCTCGTAATCGGGCAGATGACGGACCTGACGTCGTTCGGCGCGGCGTTAGTGCTCGCCATCGTCCTGGTCGCCGCTGCAGTCCTGCGCCGCCTCCACGACGTGCTGAAGGAGGCGCGGGCGTGACCCTGCGGCCGACTCCGTCCGAGGAGCGCTGGCTCACCCTGGCGAGACGTCTTCGCCGCAGCCCCCGGCTCTCGCCTTTCTCGGATCACACCGGAGACTGGCGTACGGCAAGTCTTCCCAGTCGCTGCACCTTCTTTGTGTTGGGACTGATTGCCGCCGGCATGATCGGCGTCATAACCGTGCGGCTGGGACCGCGTGCCGCGTTCGTGAGCGCAGGACTTGCGTCGATCGCCGTAGCCGAATGGCTGATCGTTGCCCGCAGGCACTTCTGGTCTGGTATCGAAGAGGGTCTCGAGGTCGCGGGCCTGACCATGTTGGCCCTTCAATGCATAGACTGGGTCGGCTGGCCGTCAGAATCCGTGGTTGCGCGTTTCTTCTGCGTCGCTTGGGCTCTCGCCGGACTACGCCTGCTCAGCCCCCTGTTCACGACGCTTTCGGTTTTCGCCTTGGTACTGGCTCTGGATGCAGCCCCCATCGGGGCAAGCTTGGCGTGTTACGGCCTCGGTCTTGCCGCGCTGGTCGCCGGCGCCTACCGGTTTCAGCGGCCGACGAACGATTCGATGCTCGACTGGCTGGTCGTCGCCATGCCGGTCGCGGGATATCTTTGGTCGGCGTCTCGAAGAAGCCTG
>JAFAPL010000433.1 GCA_019247135.1 Chloroflexota bacterium
GCCGTAAGGCGCAGGCGGCGGAATGCAACGCCAGCTTCGCCTCCACGCCAGACGGGGTGGTCACATCGATGGCGTCGACGACGATATCCGCAGGCCGCAACAGAGCCCCGCTCGTCGCGGGCACCACGCCCTCCGAATGCACCTCGACTTCAGCGAATGGATTGACCGCGGCGACGTGGCTCGCCAGCACAAGTGCCTTGTTCTGCCCGAGTTCCGCCAGCGTGGCGTCCTGGCGATTGAGATTGTTGAGTTCGTACTCGCCTGGATCCAACAGGACCAGGTGCTCAGCGCCGCTGCGAACGAGTGGCATGACGCACGCACCACCGGTTGAGCCGCAACCCGCGATCACAAACCGGCGTCTGCGCAGGGCAGTCTGCTCGTCCGACGTGAGCAACCCCGCGTTGCGCTCCACCAGGGTCGCATAAAACGCGGCTGGGTCCGCCGGGAGCGTCGTATTCATCGACGGCTCACCTCCACGGGTACATCACCGTAAAGGGACCCGGTGGAGGTCTCGAAACAACGTTGGCGTCGGGCCCAGAAGTCTTCGAAGGCGAGGCGATCGGTAATCAGCACGCGCGCGGGAGTGGCTGCTCGCAGTGCGATCACGGCCGGCAGCTCAGGTCGCGGCACATAGGCGACGTCAGCGCCCGCTCCTCCGAGATGTCCATTGTTTTCATGGCGCCCGATGAACGCCTGCAGATAGCCGTCGACGACCCAGTTGACATAATTGGTGTGGGCAAGTTCGCCTGGTCCCAGCGAGATAGCGCGCCAGCCGGGAAGTCGCCCAGCTTCGGCGGCTGCCCAGAGCGCCGATGATGCGGCGTGTGGCGAGGCGCTCTCGAGAGCCGCGATCGGGTACGTGCCGGGGTCCGAGGCTACACCGGCTCGCTTGAGTCGCGATTCCTTCACGCTGACGAGCTGGCGGAGTGCCGCCAGGCGGCGCGCGGCCTCGCGGTGACCGAAGGCGAGTGCCAGGTCGATGTCCAGCCACCGCAGGTAGGTCGCCTCGTCGATGTCGTCGGTGGTCGCGACGAACGGAGCAGTCGGGTGCCTGGCGTATCGGCGAGCCAACGGATGGGTGTCCGGCAGACTCGGGTGATGAGGCGCAAACGTCGCGGCTGGCACGAAGAAGAACCGCAACACACGTAGCGCAACGGCTGGGTCGAAATCTCCCACGGCGATCTTCCAGCGGCCGGCGATCGGTGGCCGCTGGATCAACTGGACGAGCGCGAGACCTAGCTCCAGTGGGGCGCGGCGTGCAGCGGGGTCGAACCGTCGGCGACGTTGATCCTTACAGAACCGCGCCCATTCCCAGGTCTGGTCTGTTGAGCTCTCCTCCAGGTCCACCAGCTGGCGCTGCCAGGCTCGGCCATGCACTTCCTCGACCGGGTACAGCGGACGGTCCGGATCGCCCCAGGTACTCCCCTCGAGATGCTCGGGCTGCTTGACGGTCAGATAGCACAACAGCTTGCCGTGCTGGTCGACGGCGAGTGCATGCAGGTCGTGCGGCGCGACGAGCTCGCGTGGTTCGCGCCGCCAGCGGAGCTGCATGATCCGTTCAGGGTCGTAGAAGCCGGTCAGGAGATATTGTCCGAGGCGCCAGGCGAGCAGCGCGTCGATCGCCGGCTCGGGCAGTGCGTCAGTCGCCAGCACCACGACGCGAACGCCGCGTCGCTCCGGCCTGGCGATCAACGCCGATGAACTTTGGCACAGCGGCCCGAAGTCGTAGGCAGCGGTGTTGAGGATCTCGTGTGCCAGCGCTGCGTCTTGTTGGCCTCGGCGAACGGGAACCAGGCGGTGGATCAGGTCGAGCACGAGCCGAGTATCGGCGCCGCCGTTGTGCCAGAAAGGGTCCGGCTGCTGCCAAAAACTGCCACTCGCGCCTCAGTGGCAAGGGCGCGTGAATTACGGCGGCGGTGGTGCGCCCGCGACAGTATCGAGCGCGTCGAGGCTCGCGCCGGCATCGTTGAGCCACTGCTCGAACTCGCTTGGCGTCCACAGCGGAAACGCGGGCAGTTGTTCGACCACACGGACGCGATAAGGGA
>JAFAPL010000442.1 GCA_019247135.1 Chloroflexota bacterium
CAGGCGGTGGCGATGTAGGCCGCGTCGGGATGGCCGGCGACCAGCGCCCCCGGCGTGTTCTTCTTCCAGCGCGTGTGCATGATGCGCTTCTGTTTTCCGCTCGGAGAGAACGTCGTCACGGCACCGTACGGCGTGGACCCGGAGAGCTGAATGTCCGTGTTGGCGTACGACTCGTTGTCGTACAGGATGATGAGGAAGCGATACTCGGCGTGCGTCAGGGCGGCTGAGATCGCTGCCAGGCCCATGTCCGCGCCGCCCCCGTCACCGCAGAACGCGATGACGTTGATAGGTTCGTCCTTCAGCTTGCCCTTGCGCATGAGCGCCTTCAGACCAGCCGACGCGCCGAGAGCAGCCGAGCCGGCGGCGCCAAGCTGCGTGTGCATCCACGGCACGACCCACGGCGTCGTGTAGTAGCTGGTGTTCGCGACGTACATGCAGCCCGTTGATCCCAGCACGATGGTGCGCGGCCCCGCGGCTTTCGCGATATAGCGCATCACCAGCGCGCTCTCACACCCCTGGCAGGTGCGATGGCCAGACACGAAATACTCGGTATACGGGACCTGCTTGACCGTTTTGATCGAGCTCAGGTCGACCAGGTCGGTAGGCGGTGTTGTCGTGAGTGTCATCAGTCAGCTACTCCCTCACGCCGATCCAGTGCACGTTGGTCTGCAGCTCACCGGCGGCGCCACGCTGCAGCAGATTGAACATCTCTTCGCCATTGGTGACCGTCACCTCGCGTCCACCCAGGCCGGCGATGAAGTTGACCATGGCGGGTCGCTTGGGACTGTCGTACAGGGCAGCACGAAATTCGGTGTACAGCACGCCACCCATGTTTGGCGACCCGAAACTATAGTCGCGATCGATGATGCCGAGCCCTTTGAACCTGCTCAGGCGAGTCACGACCTCGTCAGTGGGGAAGGGTCGGAACCACTTCAGGCGGGCGAACCCAACTTTGTGTCCCTGCTCACGCAGGCGCCGCACGATCACGCGACCAGGCATCGCGATGGTGCCCTGACCGACGAAGACGTAATCCGCATCATCGGTCATGTACTCCTCGATGAACGGTTCCTTCTGCCGTCCCGTCAGCTCGTAGAACTCACGATATGCCTCGCGGATCACCTCAGGTGCTCGACGCATCGCGGCGTCATTCTGCTTACGGATCTCGGTCAGCCAGTCCTGGTCAACCTGGGGTGCGATGGTGATCGGGTTGTCCGGGTGGAAGAGGCGGTCGCCCAGGTTGTACTTGGGTAGGTATTGATCGACAAACGACCGCGGCGGGATCTTCACGAGGTGCTGCGAGTGCGTCAGAAATGCACCATCGGTGCTGACCGCGCACGGCAGCATGATGCGTGGGTCCTCGGCCACGCGATAGCCGATCACCGCCGAGTCGAACGCCTCCTGGCCGGTTTCGACCCACGTCATGAGCCAGCCGAGGTCGCGCACGGCGAGTGTGTCGTTGTGTTCAACGCCAAACGCGCCAGGATCGTCGAGCGCGCGGTTGCCCACGTTGGCCACGACCGGCAGACGCAGGCCCGCCGTGACCGCAATCGATTCGAAGGCGTAGAACCAGCCAACACCCGACGACCCGACGAACGAGCGGGCGCCGACCGCGCTAGCGTGCTTGACGATCTCGAACTGGGAATGCTCGCCTTCGGCGACGATGTACTCGCAGTCCATCTGGCCATTGGCGATCATGGTCGCCACGGCTTGCATCACCGCGTCGTACGGTCGGATCGGGTAGGCCGCGACAATGTCGACATCGGCGAGGCGCAGGGCGTGCGCTATCGCCTCGGAGCCGGTGAGAAGAAGCTCTTCTTCTTCGAGCTTCGTGGCAGTCGGAGCGGGTTGTGCGGCAATGGCCATTACTCTTCACCTCCGACGACCGCCGTCGGCTGCGTATGTACCGCTGGTGTTTTCCTGGCCTTCTCGATGAGCTCTGGATGCAGAGGAATGCCGTGCTGCGTCAGCAACGCGCGATAACCGTCGGGGTCTGACGCATACATGCCATACAGGTTGTCGTTGTTGGCGAACCCGAGCTCGTTGACCATCACGATGCAGTCAGGCACGGGGCACACGTCCGCGCAGATGCTGCAGCCGATACACGCCTCGTAGACGACTTCGTACGTGCCCTCGGGCGTGACCTCGAAGCACTCGTCAGGGCACTGGAGCCAGCACTGCGTGCACTTGATGCAGGTATCGAAGTTGACCAGTGGACGGCGTGTTCGCGTGCTCCACTTTTTGTAGAT
>JAFAPL010000448.1 GCA_019247135.1 Chloroflexota bacterium
CGGTGTACATACAGGAGCCGCTCGGGTCCGACCTGTTCCTGACACTCGAGCTGGGCGGGACTTACGTCAAGGCGCGCACGAGCCCGGACCTGCCAGTCCGCCCCGGCGACCACGTCGAAGTGGCCCTGGATCCCGCCAAGCTGCATCTGTTCGACGCAGAGACCGGCGTCTCGCTGCGCTAGCCGCCTTCAACCTGGCGCAGCGTCACTTCTGAGTCTGCTACCCCCCAGCAAATTCCAAAAGCGGGGATTTTGAAGGGGCGCAGCCCCTTCAACCCAGCGGAGCGCCATTGCATGCGGGGATTTTGAAGGGGCAGAGCCCCTTCAACCTAGCGGAGCGTCTCTTTATTGCTTGCCCGGATCCGACACGAAGACCTCCACGTCCTCGTTATTGTGCAGCGTCAGCTTATCGCTACTCTCCCAAGCCGGATTCACGCTGTACGACCAGTGCAGATCCGTCGTCGAATCGCTACCCGCACCCGTGTGCACCTTCACCGTCTGTCCTGGCGCCAGCGTGAACCCTTGCGGAAAGTTGTACGACCGCCCCATCACGTTGCGCAGCACCCACGCGCTCATGTTCACCGGCGTCGTGTCGGAATTGGTCAGACACACGTACTCGTCGGACGCGTCACCCAGCTTGGAACAGCTGCGATCGATGACGACATTCGGCACGCCCCCGTTGGTGACGCGTGCGCTCGAAGCGACCTGTGGTGGCGGGGTCACCTCCGCGCGCGACGACACGATCCCACGGCAACCCGCACTCAAGAGCGCCAGCAAGAGGAACACCGCCAGGCGCATCAGCCTTTTACCGCTCCAGCCGTAATGCCCGAGACGATAAGGCGCTGGAAAATCAGCGCGAGCACCAGCGGCGGTAAGACCGCGAGCACGCCGCCCGCGTTCATCAGCACCGGTGAGGTGTTCACGTCGGTGACGAAGCCCGCGATGATGATCGGCATGGTCTTTGAGTTCAGCGTGGAGGTAAAGAGCAGCGCGTACAGGAACTCGCCCCATGACGACATGAAAGCGAACATTGCGCATGCAATCAGGCCGGGCGTCGCGACTGGCAACAACACACGCATGACCATGTTGATCCAGTTGCACCGGTCCACACGCGCGGCGTCCTCGAGATCGCGCGGAATCGCCCGGAAGAAGCTGGCCATGATCCAGACGGAATATGGGATCGTGAACGTGAGATAGGCCAGAATCAGGCCCAGCAGCGTGTCCAGTAAACCGAGCGTCTGAAAGATCAGGTACAGCGAAACCATGATGGCTAACGCCGGCACCATGCGCGTCGCCAGGTAGATCAGCATGAGCGTCGACGAGCCGCGGAAGTTCAGTCGCGCAAACGCGTAGCCAACCAGAGAACCGATGATCATGTTCAGGACAGCGACGGAGAGTCCAACAATCGCACTGTTCAGCATCGCCCGGCCTGCGCCGAGCGCGGCGCCCCCTCCGACCAACCGCTGCGTGCCGAGCATGTCGGGATTCAGGAAAGCGAGATAGTTGTCGAAGGTGATGTAGTCCGGAATCCAGTGCGGCGGGACAGACAGAGATTCCGCCTCGGTCATCAGGCTGGTCAGCACCACCCAGCTGAACGGCAGGACGATCCACAAGATGATCAGCACCGATGCGCCATGCACCATGATGGAGCGCCACGGCACGCGGTACCGAAGCGCGGCCTGGAGACTCGACTTACGAGCGAATGTCGCCGCGGCCATACAGCAGCTTCATATAGAAGATGGCGATCACGAGTGTCAGAATGGCGACCGTGTAGGACCAGGCATTCCCATGCCCGATGTCCGTCGAGATGAATGACGTGGTGTAGGCGGCGAAACCGAGCGTCGTGGTCTGGTGTCCGGGACCGCCGCCAGTGAGCAGGTAGATGATGTCGAAGATGCGGATCCCGCCCAGTGCCTGAACGATGAGCACGATCAGAATCGGCTGCGACAGCCAGGGCAGCGTGACGTGGCGAAAGCGCGCCCAGATGGATGCGCGGTCGACCTTGGCTGCGTCGTACAGCTCGCCCGGAATCGCCTGCAGTCCAGAGAGCAACACGAGCGCGGAGAACGGCAGCGTATTCCAGACGTTTGCGGTCACCACCGCCAGATAGCTGGTGTCCGGCGACATGAGCCAGGAGCGGTAGCTCGAGATCAGGCCCAGCGAAAACAACATGCCATTCAACGCACCGGCATTCGGGTTGAAGATCCACTTCCACATGAGCGCTGTGACGACACCGGACATCGCCCACGGCAGCAAGATGAGCGCACGCACGATCGGCCGTTGCGGAATTTGCTCATTCGCAACCAGCGCCATGATCAATGCGAGCACCAGCACGCCGACCGTCGACCAGAACGTGAACAGGAGTGTGACAGCCAGTGACGGCAGAAACTGATCGCTGGTAATGACGTCCACGTAATTCTGCAGGCCGACGAAGGCGTACGTGTCAGGACGCCTCAGGTTGTAACGGTGGAGACTGAGCCAGAACGCGTCGACGATGGGGTACGCGACGAGCAGGAGCACCGTCACAATCGCTGGCACGTTGAGCAGATACGCGAACGCGGTCTCGCTCAATTCGAAGCGCCGGCGGGGCGCCGCCCGTGCCTGATGTGTCAGCGCGTCAGCGGCAGCCATGGTGGTTTCTTACTTGTTCGCCCATTCGGTCTTGATCGCACGCGCCTTGTCAGCCGAGGCCTGGAGCGCTTCCCTCGGCGTTTTCTGTTTGAGCAGGGCTTGCTGCACGTTCGCCTGCAGATCCATGTACCAGTCGGTCCACCACGGGAACTCCAGCCCGTCGCGTGCCTGGCCGAGGCTGTTGGCGGTTTGCATCAGGTTGGGATCGGCAATGAATTTTTTCGTCCGGTCCTGGATCTCGGGGTCGTTCCACGGTGACTTGTAGGCCATGCCCAGAGCACGCAGCAGCCACCAGCGTTTGGCGGTGTAGTACTGGCCGGTCTGGTCCTTGCCGCCGAGATATTTGATGAGATCCATCGAATACTGCTTGTTCGCGGCGGTCGATGGGATGCCGTAGTAGCGGTTCCAGGCCGGCACGTTGTGTGGTGCACTCGCATCGAGTCCAGGAAATAACACGAACTTGACGTTGATTTTGCCCGGGATCGCCGATTTCGAGCGTTCTGGAGCATTGTCAGCCTCCAGGTCGTACCGCGAATGCGCGTTGAAGGCGACTCCGCCATAGCCGGGCTGACTGCCCTGGGTGCGCAGCGGCGTCAACGCACCCGCGGCGAGCACCTCCATGTTGGCCTGGGCGTTGAAAATCTTCCAGTCGTTCGCGGCTGCCACCCACCATTCGAGGATGGCCAGCGGCACCTTGTCCTGGTCTGGATACGTTGGATCACCCGCCTGGTCGAGCAGGTGGCCGCCAGAGGCAAACGTATACATCCAGAAGTCCCACATCTGGTCAGACCCCTGGGAGACATCGATCGCCAGCGGATATTCACTGATGCCCTTCTGCTTGATCGTTTCGGCCTGCGTGCGTAGCTCGTCCAGGGTTGTGGGAGGCGCGGAGAAACCCGCGTCGTTGATCATTTTCTCGTTGTAGGCAAAGACGTCGAAATCCGTGTAGTAGGGCAAGCCATATTTCTTGCCCTTCCACTGCATCTGGTTCGCGTTGTACGGGAACATGTCGGCGTACAGGGCGTTGATCTCGTCCGTCTCGTCGAGTGGTTGCACGAAGCCGCTCTCGATCCAGGAGGCGTGATACTGATCACGCACGTAGATGACGTCCATTGGCGTCTTCGCCTGGAATCGGGTCAACAGCTCGACCAGATAGTCGCCGGCGATTGGCTCGTAGTCGACCTTGTACTGGGGTTTCTGTTGCTGGAAGCGGTCGAGGTTCTCCTGTACGAGCGGCGGCTCGTAGTTCCATCCGAGCAACTTGAGCGCGGTTACGTTGGTGCCGCCGGCGCCGGTGGCCGCCGAGGCGGTCGCGGGTGTTGGCGCCGCGGTCGGTTGCGCCGCCGGCTGCGCGGCGGGCGGCGCTGTCGTGGGTGCCGCTGCAGGCGCGGCCGCTGTAGGCGCTGGCGCGGACGGTGCGGGCGCGCAGGCGGCGACCATCCCGAGCCCACCCGCGGTAAGTCCCAGGCGAACAAACTCACGGCGCCCATAGGTGCGCATCCCGAGTCCCCCTTTTGCGAAGCCGATTATAGGCCCGCCGGTTACCGCGCGGCGAAGCAATGCTGGTACTTGGGGATCAACCCTCACCCCCCTTTTATCTCTCCGAGGGTCCCTGAAAAACTCCCCCTCCCTGAGACAGGGAGGGGGCTGGGGGGTGGGTCGAAACTCCGGAGCGACTTGCGCCAGATTGTACCGCCGGTTAGACCACGCCCTCTTCCTGCAGGCGGACCAGCGCCCGGTCGAACGCGGTGACCGTCTGGTCGACGTCGCGGTCGTCATGCACCGCCGAGACCATCCCGCCGAGGTATGAGAAGTCGGCGCCTCCAAGCTGCATCGCGCCTCGAAAGCGCCAGATAAGCTCGCTGCCCTTGATCTTCGGGTTGGTGAAGATGACCGAGAGGATCGACACCTCCCCGCCCGCGCTGCCCGGGACTCCGTGGCGCTCGAACGAGTCGTTCATACCGGCGCGGATCTTGTCTGCTGTCGCGGTCGCCTTCTTCTGCACGGCCGGGTCTTTGATGATGTTCAAACACGCGACACCCGCCGCGGCAGACACCGGGTTGGCATTGAATGTGCCTGGATGCGACACGCGCTTGTAGCGCTGCCACTCAGCGTCCGGGCGATGCTCGAGCATGTCCATGATCTCCGCACGTCCGGAGACCGAGCCGCCCGGATACCCGCCAGCCAGAATCTTTGCGTGTGTGCTGAGGTCTGGAGTGACGCCGAAGTACTCCTGGGCGCCGCCCGGCGCGTAGCGGAATCCAGTGACGACCTCGTCGAAGATCAGCACGACCCCGTTCTCGCGGGTCAAATCGCGCACCTGTTGCAGGTATTCCGTCTTGAGACCGTTCAGCAGCATGATCACGGCGGCAACGTCGCCCGGTGCGAGCGCCTCTTCGAGCGCGCTGATGTCGTTCGAAGGGATTGCGCGCACGGACTGCCGAACGCCCAGCGGAACTCCGTTCGAACTCGGCGCATCCCACGGCTCGGACATACCGACGGTCGCGTAATCGTGCCAGCCATGGAAATGCCCGCGCATTTTCACAACCACGTCTTTGCCCGTGAACGCGCGCGCAAGGCGCAGGGCCATGAGTGTGGCTTCGGTGCCTGAGGAGACGAACTTCACTTTGCCGCCGTTGCGAGTGCTCGGCACCAGCTGCTGGACGAGCTTGCCCCACTCGACCTCCAGCGCATGCGATGCGCCGTAGTGGCTGCCCTTCTGCACCTGTTCCGTCACCGCGGCCGTGATCTGTGGATGGCAGTGACCGAGGATCAGTGCGCCGTGGCCGCCGAAGTAATCGACGTA
>JAFAPL010000009.1 GCA_019247135.1 Chloroflexota bacterium
CGCGCCGCCGACGAGGTGCATGAGCGTCGACGTCAGGCCAGGCATCCGGCGACGGTCAAGCCCGAGTTGGTGGCCACGCATCCGAACGCTGTGTGGAGCTGGGATATCACCAAACTGCTGGGTCCGGAGAAGTGGACGTACTTCCACCTGTACGTCATCATCGACATCTTCAGTCGGTATGTACCGGGCTGGCTGCTGGCGAAGCGCGAGACCGCGGAACTGGCCGAGCACCTGATTGCTGAAACGATCCGCAAGCACAACGTCGTCGCCGACCAGCTCACCATCCATGCCGATCGCGGCACCTCCATGGCCTCCAAGACCGTGGCCCTGCTCCTGGCTGACCTCGGCGTCACCAAGAGCCACTCCCGCCCGCACTGCTCGAACGACAATCCGTATTCAGAAGCCCAGTTCAAGACGCTCAAGTACCGGCCAGAGTTCCCGGAGCGTTTCGGCTCTATTGAAGATGGCCGCGCCTTCTGCCGACGCTTCTTTCGCTGGTACAACCACGAGCACCGCCACACGGGCATCGGCTTCCACACGCCAGCCGCCGTCCACTTCGGACGCGCCGAAAGCGTCCAGTTCGAGCGAGCTCGCGTCCTCGAGGCGGCCTACGTCGCTCACCCGGAGCGCTTCGTTCGTCAGCCGCCAGTCCCGCCGCCACTCCCAGGCCCAGCCTGGATCAACAAGCCGACGGAGGTCACGCCCGCACAATAATTCTCAGCAGACTGGTCTCACCAGGGTTGACAAGTTCCGAGCTGGCTCCAGCGTATGCGCAACGGACGTATCCACGTGACACAATCGAGGATCACCCCGTGGCCAAGCGCCAGTTGATCTTCTGCCACCACCGTCAGTAGGTCGTAGCCCGCCCAGCCGAGCGTGTCGCCCGAAATGTGCTCGAGCAGCGGCTTCTCGATACGGTCTAATTCCAGCAAGCAGATGTTCAGCTCGGCCGCGAGCCTGCGGGCAATCGAGCTCTTGCCGACTCCCGGCAGTCCCGCCATTGCGACAAGTACGAGCCGACCAGCCTCCACGCTTCTCGATCATACGGCCAACTCATATCGCAACCTGCGACGGCAATAGCCGTACGAGGGCGAGCTCGTGAACCGCTTCCTCGCCGAGCCTGAATCCTGGGCAGCTCGGCGCCCATCCCACGTCACCAATTGCGCGCGGAGGTGTGAGTCGGATGGCTGGTGTCCGTAGGGATGTCAAGACCGATTGCACTTGACCGGAGGAGCCCGGTAGAACTCTCCGGCCTGGCCGGAACGCTGGGCCACCGGAGAGTGGACGGTGGGCCCGCAGGTGTTCTTGCCGCCAGGGGCCGGGCTCTTACTGGAGCAGGTATCAGTCTGCGGTGAGACCGTCCACCGCTTACTGCTGACCCAGAGCAGCCCGCAGCACGTCCACACTTCCCCCGTCCCAACCCTTGGCGGTCAACTCGGGCAGCGGAGCGGGAGTGTCCAAGGGCGCCTAGGCCAGCCGGGGAACAGCTCCCGCTAATCCTCGCAGACCGATACTCTGACGGCGGGTCGGGGGTGACGCTAGCACCGCCCTCAGCGTGGTTCAGCCAAAGAACTCGTCGATCTCGTATGGGTCGACGTTTACGATCCAGACTTCGGTCAGCTTGTCATCTCGGAAATGGCAGACGTGGCTGTACTCCCCATGCTGAATCGACTTGCCTGCCCGCTGCCCAGTGACTCGGGCGAGTGCCACGACGTGCTCGTCTGACGCCAGCACGTCGTGCACCTCGGCGCGGAACGTACCGTCAGTCAGCTGGAAGAGCTTGCCGAACAGACCGATGACGGCATCTGCACCGCGGTAATCACCGGATGTCTGGTTCCGACCTCCCTGATGCCACACGATACTGGGGCTGAACAGCTCGTTCCGCAACGCGTCCATGTCACCACGAGAGAAGGCATCGTAGCCCTTGCGCAGGGCGGCAGCGTTTGTCTGAGCCGACATTCGGCCTCCTTCTTTGAGGCAGGGGTGCTCGCCGTACGCATCGTACCCACCCAGCAGGGCTGTCGCTATGGGGTGTTCTGGGCTGCATGAGCCCGGCAACCGCGCAGCGCCGATCCCTTGACTGGCCCGCGCAGCGACCGACAATTCCCCGCTGGGTGGGTAAAAAACGCCTGAAGGTGGAGGTGCTCTTAGCGGCAGCGCGCCCGTACCTCCACCGATTGACGATCTACTGCCTGATCTTGCGTTGCGCGATGAGGTAGGGGTAGATTCGAGGGCTGGCGCGATCGGCCAGCGGCCCAGCAAGGCTATGGGCCGGGCACAGTGGTCAACCTGCTGCGGCTGCTGCGGGGCGACGTGTGCGGGCTGAACCTGTCCCGCCTGGCGATTCGGCAGGCCTACCTGGCGGAGGTCGACGTCCAGGACGCCAGCCTCGCGGAGGCCCACCTCGCCGAGACCGTGCTGGCTGAGGCGTTCGGCTTGCCCGGCTCCGTCGCACTAAGTGGGGACGGTGCGTTGCTGGCGGTAGGGACGTCGACGGGGCAGGTCTGCCTGTGGCGGGTGGCGGACCGCACGCCGCTGTGGGCCGTGCAGGGCCCTACCGGCGTGGTCTGGGGCGTGGCGTTGTCGAGCGACGGCCATGTGTTGGCCAGCGGCGGTGGGGATGGGATGGTACGGCTGTGGGAGGCCGGCACCGGGCGACCCCTGGCG
>JAFAPL010000471.1 GCA_019247135.1 Chloroflexota bacterium
GAGCTGGCCATGCCACCTTCCGACAGACGCGCCAGCTTGTCGATGGCTGGCGCAGGCAATCCAAGCACCTTTCCCAGGTCACGGACGGCACTGCGCAGATGGTATGTCGCAAACGAACACACCAACGCCGCGTGCTCGTGCCCATAATGTCGATACACCTGCAGGATCAATTGCTCGCGAATATCTCTGGCGAAATCGAGATCAATATCGGGTACGGCCTGCAGATCCTCGTTGAGAAACCTTCTGAAAAAGAGACGATTTTTGACTGGATCGACGTGACTCAGGCCGATCAGATAGCAGATGATGGAGCTGACTGAAGAGCCGCGCCCTCGACCAGGTGGGAGGCCTGAGCCACCACGAATCGTGCCTTCGCCTCGGACTCGTTTCGCGACTTCAGTTGCTTGTTGTTGCAAGTCGCGATAGATCAAAAAGAAGCCGGCAAGGTGGTGTTTTTTAACCAGCTGGAGCTCGTCCTGTAATTGCCGTCTGGCTTTTTCTCGCAGTTGTGCGTCTGTTCGATCGGGTGGGTAGCGCACGTCGAAACGTTCGGCACAAAAAGCGGCCAGAACTTCGTCGGCGGACGAATGCTGCTCGCCATCGCGACGTGAAAAGTCAGGAAAGTTGTAGCCCAGCTCGCGATGATCGGCGAGGTTGAAGGCTTTGCAGCGTTCACCGATGGCAACGGCGTTGTCGATGGCTTGTGGATACAACGCGAAAACGTCCTCGACCTCGGCGGGTGGGCGCAAAAAGAACTCGCTGTTGGGTCGGCGCAGCCGGTGCGAGCCCTCCAGGGTCGAGCGGTGCTTGACCGCCACCATGGCGTCTTGCAGACGGTGCCGCGAACGAACGTGGTAGTGCACATTGCCAGTGGCGACGATGGGCACGTTCGCCGCCTCGGCGAGCTGTGCCAGGCGAGCGACGCGTTGCGTATCGCCCTGCACGAGGTTGTGCTGGAGCTCGATGAAAACGTTTCCACCGCCGAACAGAGCCTCGAGCTGTTCAACCGCGTGACGCGCCTGGTCGAAACGAGCGCGATCGATCAGGCGCGCGATCTCGCCATTGCGGCAGCCCGTCAGCGCGATCAGGCCATCTGTGTGGGCGGCAAGGTCGGACGGGTCGAGCGCGGGCGGGCGCGGGTCTTCCGACGGTAAATGCGTCGCGATCGGCTCCCAGGCACGCGTGCGTTTGTGGGCGAGCGTGATCAGTCGGCACAGGTTGGCGTAGCCCTGCTCACGTTCGACCAGCAGCGTCAGGTGGACGGGGCTGCCGTTATCGTGCGTACTTTGACTCACGCCGCGAGTAAGGGTGAGCTCGACACCGGTGATCGGGCGTATGCCGACTGAGGCGCAGGCCTGGGCGAACTCCATGGCGCCGTGCAGGCCGTCGTGGTCGGTGATGGCGAGGGCTTCGTAGCCGAGTGTGGCGGCGCGCAGGGCGAGCTCCTCGGGCAGCGAGGCGCCTTCGAGAAAAGAGAAGCAGGTATGCAGGTGGAGCTCGACCGAGTAGGACAACTACCGGAGTAGAACATGCGTCCTACTCACCGACAAGGTTCATGCCGGCAAACTTCTGTCTACTTATGCCCTGACGGCAGGGGCTCGGCCTTCGGGCGACGAGTACGGCAAGCGGGCTACCGAGCGCGCTACGAGCGCGGCCCCGTTCTAGAGCTGGGCGATCTAGCTAAAAGCCTGGACGCGATTTGCGGGGCAGAACAGAAATTTCGGGCCGGTCGCGCGTCATGGTGCGGGCCCCTGACGCACGTACCGGCCCTCGGACCTCACGGCCCGCCTTCCCAGTTATGGGCCTCCACCACAACTGGGACGGACCATGCATCCGTACGGCAGCGCCGGTCGTTGTGCACCGGTCTTGCCTTACTTGAAACGGAATTTTTGCATTCCGCGTTATGCACGCCTCACGTGCGCGGCGCGGGCACCAGTTGACTCGGATGCGCCGGCTCGGCCGCACGTGACGTGTAATCCACATCGGCGGTCTCGTCGCGGCCGTTCGTCACCGACGCTGCGTTCAGCAGGAACGTGCCGACAATGGCGACGGCGAAGTTCAGGATCACGCTCCACAAGGCCGCATACCCAGGAATGGTCGTGCCGCCCAGCGCGAGCGGGTACACCGACGCGAAGTTCTGAGAAATTGCCATCGCGGTGCCCACGATCATGCCGACTGCCCAGCCCGCCAGGAGCGCCCAGCGGTGCATCCAGCGCGTGTACAGGCCGACAACGAGGGCAGGCAACGTCTGGATGATCCAGACACCGCCCAGCAGCTGCAGGTTGATGGCGTACTGCGTCGGCAAGAACACGATGAAGAACAGTGCGCCCGCCTTGACGATCAGTGAGACCAGCTTGGCGATCTGCGATTCTTCGCGGTCGGACACGTCCTGCTTGAAGTACACCCGCCAAATGTTGCGGGTGAACAGGTTGGCCGCTGCGATCGACATGATCGACGCAGGCACCAGGGCGCCGATGGCGATCGCGGCGAACGCGAAGCCGACGAACCAGGACGGGAACATCTGCAGGAACAACCCCGGCACCACCCACTGGGCACCATACGGCGCTTGTGGCTGCACGCCTGCCGCGAGGCCCATGAACCCGAGCAGCGCGATCAGGCCGAGCAAGAAGCTATACGCCGGCAGCAGAGCGGCGTTGCGTTTGATGGCCGTTCGGCTGTTCGAGCTGAGAACGCCGGTGATCGAGTGCGGATACATGAACAGCGCCAGCGCTGAACCGAGCGCGAGCGTGGCGTACGCCCAGTACTGGCCAGGCGCGAGCAGCACGCCCTGGGCGACGTTTTTGGCCTTGAGGGCGTCGTCCGCCGCGGCGAAGACCTGGCCATAGCCGCCGAGCCTGGCGGGGATCACGACCACGGCGACGATGACGGTGATGTAGATGATCACGTCCTTGACCAGGGCGATCATCGCGGGTGCGCGCAAGCCGCTGAAGTACGTATACGCGGCGAGGATGACGAAGGCGATGACCAGTGGCGCCTCGCCAGAAATTCCCATGCCCGCGAGCACGACCTGAATGCCGACCAGTTGCAGCGCGATGTACGGCATGGTGGCCAGGATGCCCGTGAGGGCGATCGCCAGAGCCAGTAAGCCGCTGTCGTAGCGACCGCGCACGAAGTCGGCGCCGGTGATGTAGTGGTGGCGTCGGCACACCGACCACAGGCGCGGCATGACGACGAACACGAACGGGTAGACGATGATCGTGTACGGCAGCGCGAAAAAGCCCGGCGCGCCCGTCCCGAACACGGCGGCAGGCACGGCGATGAACGTGTACGCCGTGTACAGGTCGCCGCCCAGCAGGAACCAGGTGATGAGCGTGCCGAAGCGACGCCCGGCGAGACCCCATTCGTGCAACTGATCCAGGTCGCCGCGGCGCCAGCGGGCCGCGAAGAACCCCAGCACGGTGACCAGGATGAACAGCAAAACGAAGACGGTGAGCGCGACGAAGTCCATCAGGCGAGCTCCTCGTTCAGCGGTTCGTCGGTTGCCTCATCGGTGGCCGTTGGCTCGCGTGTCGCGAAATAGACGACCGCGGTCAGGACCGCGGCGATGAGCACCCACAGGAACTGGTACCAGTAGAAGAACGGGATCCCGGCGAGCTCGGGTGAACGGCCTGAATACGACGGCACCCACAGCATGGCGATGTACGGGATCAGGAGCAGGAGGTACCAGCCTCGCGCATTGCTGCGTGTCATCTCTGTCAGCCTCCTCCATTGTTTCCCCGAGGATTTGGGGTCAATGGTAGTTCAGCCGCGCTGCTCGAACCACTGATCTGTGAGCACGTCGTGATACACGGTGAGCAGCGTGCCGTCGTCGAGCAGCAGGGCGTAATACATGCGCGAGACGGCGTGCTCGCGCCACCACTCGTCGTCGATGCGCCAGCGGTCCTGGATGGCGGCGATACGCCGTGGGGTGAGGCGGCCATTTCGCCACAGGGCGACGACGCGACCGTTCTGGTCGAGCTGGACACGCAGCGGCGTAGGCGCATTCAGCGGACGCAGGGTGTGCGCGATCGGGCTAATGCTGTGGACGCCGGATGGTGCTGCCGCGCCGCGATGTGAGGGCTCGTCGAGATCGAGCTCGACGGGACGCTCAGCGGCGACGAAACGGGCGATCTCACGCGGTGATTGCGCGCCCAGCAGCGCGCGCCGTCTTACAGGTCGCATGTGACCTGCACGAGTGCCCAGCGGCGTTCGGGGATACGCGACCAGGGCTCAACCTCCATCGCGTGGTACAGCGGCACCCGACCATAACGTGCGCGCAGCTGGCGCGCAGCTTCGGCAATCTCGGCCAGCTGTTTCGCGCGCGCGACGAACAGGCCTGGCTGGCGGGCCGCCTCGCCGCCAAAGCCGAGAAGCTCGAGCGCCAGCTCTTCGACCGGTGCCGGCGGCAAGCCATTGGGTAGATCGAGCTTGCTTTTGATCGCCCGGCGGGCGGCGTCGCGCGTCGACAGCGCTTCTTTAAAGGTGTACAGCCGTTCCCACGACGTCCCGTCCGACAGCAGCGCCCGCAGACGCACCTGACGCACCGAGCGGCCTTGCAATGTCGGTTGCGAAAACGTCTGCGCCAGCAGCTGATCGATGGCGGCCACGATCGCCTCGACGCTGGCCAGCGGATCGTCGAAGCGCATGCCTGCCTGCAGCGACGGCAGCACACCGCGCGGGATGACTGGTTCCTGATCCTGTCCGCTGACCAGACGCCAGGCGCGCGCGCCGGCTGGCCCGAACTCGGCCTGGACAGCGCCAAACGGCAGCGCCGCGACATCGCCCAGCGTGTGCAGACCGAGCAGCTTCAAACGTTCGAGCACGTCGGGCTCGAGCATGCGCAGGTGGCTGACCGGCAGCGGCGCCAGGAAGCTGCGTGTCTCGTCGGAGGGTATGACGTGCGCCTCGCGCGGGAACGTCGTGCGCGCGGCTACGACAGCGGCAAACTTTCCCGCCGCAAAACCGAGACGCGGCCGGAGCAGGGCGGGCACACTTGCGCGGATGGCTGCCTCGACTTGCCCGAGATCGCCATACATCGCTTGCAAGCCGTGCAGGTCGAGGAAGATGCAGCCATCGTCGCCTTCGGCGGGCTCGACCGCGGGACTGACGCGTTGCAGCGCGTGCAGGAGTGATTCGAGCACGCTCGCGGTGCGCACGGGATCAGGCTGGACGACGATGGCGTCGGGGCACAGGGGTACGACTTCGCGCAGCGGCAGGCCGGGGCGGACGCCTGCCGCTTCAGCTTCAGGCGAGCACAGCTGGACGATTTTGCGCTCGCCAGGAGCGCCACCCAGCACCAGGGGCCGCCCATCCCAGGCAGGGTGGCGCAGGATCTCGCTGCGCAGCGCGAGCTGAGCGATCCAGATACAGGCGATGCGTACGTTGGGCCACGATCCGCCGGGGCGCATGTCTCTAGTATAGAACGTTCGTTCTAAGTATGTTTGTTTTTACCGGCGCGCGCTCTCTCCCACGGCCGTTCCCAAACGGCAGAGGCGCCGACGCTGTGCGCCAGTAGAATCGGCGCGCATGGCACACGCCGCTTCCGCCAGCGGGGGCTCGGCAACGCAATCGACCGGCGTCCTCGACGCACAGCAGATCCAGGCCCTCATCCCGCATCGCTATCCGTTTCTGCTGGTCGACCGCATCCTCGAGATCGAGGACGGCAAACGCATCGTGGGCCTCAAGCACGTGAGCATGGGTGATCCGTTTCTGCAGGGCCATTTTCCCGAGTACCCGATCATGCCCGGGGTGCTGATCGTCGAGGCGCTCGCTCAGGTAGGCGCGGTCCTGGTCATGCGCGACGCGGCGAACGCAGGCAAACTGCCCTTCTTCGCACGGATCGACAACTGCCGCTTTCGTCGACCGGTACGCCCTGGCGACACGCTGCGGCTGGAGCTTGACGTCACCTCGTCACGCGGCCCGGTCGGCAAGGCCCACGCGCGGGCGCTGGTCGAAGGCGACCTGGCGTGTGAAGCCGACCTGACGTTTGCGCTCGGCTCGGCGGGATAACGCGCGGCTGACGCTGCTGCGGCTGGCGGGACGGCTCGCAACGGCACGGCCGTCACCAGCCCGGCCCTCGGCGGCACGCGCGTCAGCAGCCATCTCCTCCGCGCAACGGCCCACCGTACCCAATCCGCACTTGCTGCTCTTGCGGCCCGACCACATCGGCGACGTCGTGCTCACCTCGCCGGCGGTCCAGCTACTGCGCGATAGCTTGCCACGCGCGCATCTGACCTACGTCGTCGGACCTTGGAGCGTCGACGCGGCGCGATGTGGTCCACCAGTCGACGATCTGCGCATGCTCGCCTATCCTGGTTTCACCCGCCGATCGAACGCCAATCTGGTGCAGCCGTACGCGCTGCTGGTGCGCGAAGCGCGACGACTCAGAAGCGAGCGCTACGACGCGGCCGTTGTTTTTCGACCAGACCACTGGTGGGGCGCGCTTCTCGCGTCGGTTGCCGGGATCCCGCTACGCCTCGGCTTCCTCATGCCTGAAACGCGGCCGTTCCTGACACACGGGCAGGCGCTGCGCGGCGAGCACGCGGCAGAGGAAGCGCTCGGGTTGGCGCGACTCGCGCTGGCGACGCTCGACGTCCAGGCTTGCGGCGAACCCGGCATCACCTTCACGGTGCCGCAAGCCGCGCGCGAAAGAACCGCGGCGTTCTGGAGCCTGCACGGGCTGACCGGCCGACCGGTCGTCTGCGTCCAGCCGACGGCGGGCGCGGTGCTGAAGAGCTGGCCGATCGAGGCGTGGGTGCGGCTGGTAGACGGTTCGAGTGAGGCTGCCAGCGTCGTCCTCGCGGGCGCACCGGCAGATGCGATGCTGCTCCAGGCGATTCAGGAGCGGTGCTCGAGGCCACCGTTCGTGGTCCGCGGAGAGTCGATCGCCGACTCGGCCGCGGTCTACGAGCGGGCCAGGCTGCTGGTCGGAGTGGATGGCGGCGCGGCTCACGTCGCGGCGGCGGTCGGAACGCCGACGGTGCGCGTGTATGGCCCTGCCCCGGTCGCACGCTATGGTCCGTGGCCGCCGCGGGATGACCAGCGTGTGGTCATGGCGGACGCCCTGGCCTGCATACCCTGCGGACACCTGGACAAACCGCCGTGCGGCGCGTCCACACTCCCGGCCTGCATGCTCGCGGTGTCCGTCGAGGACGTCCTGCGTGAAGTGCGAAGTCTGCTGTTCAGCCAACGCTAGAATCGCTGGGCAGCCCAGGTGGAATCCTTTTTGTTTGTGGATGAGTGCCGCGCTTTGGCTCTTCCTCCCACTGGCCAGTGCATTTGAAAACGCCGCAACGCATTCTCGTCGTCAAGCTCGCCACGTTAGGTGATGTCCTCATGGCGACGCCTGCGCTGCGAGCACTGCGGAGCACTTTTCCGCGAGCGCACATTGGCGTGCTGACGACGCCGCCGAGCGCATCGGCGCTGCGTGGCCTGGACAGCTTCGACGAGATCGTCACCTTCGACAAGTACGCTTTCGACCGACCTGCCGATGCGCTCGGGCGGCTTCCCTGGGCCCTGCGGCTGGCGGGTCGGCTGCGCGGTGGGGGCTGGGACACGCTCGTGCTGTTGCATCACCTGACCACGGCCTTCGGCATCGCGAAATACGCGGCCCTGAGCCTTGGAAGTGGCGCCGCTCGGCGTGTCGGTCTGGAGAACGGACGCGGGCGGTGGTTCCTTACCGACGGCGCGCTCGATCGCGGCTTCGGCTGGCGCCACGAGGTCGATTACATGCTGGACGTCGTCGGCCTGCTCGGGGCGCGGCATCCGGGTGAGCCGCATCTGGAGCTGGTGATCGCGCCCGACGACGAGGCGTGGGCCGCGGCGCGCTGGTCAGAGCTGGGTGCGAGGGACGCGGTGCTGCTGGTGCCGGGGTCGGGGGCGTTCAGTCGGGCGCGGCGGTGGGCGCCCGAGCGCTTCGTCGAAGTGGGAAAGTCACTGCGCGCGCGACACGGTCTGCAGCCAATCGTGCTGGCTGGACTGGATCCAGACGAGCAGGCGCTGGCGGGCGAAGTCGCGGCGGGTATCGCGAACGCGGCGATTGTTCCGCCCGCGCCCAGCCCGCAGGCGCTCGGCGCGATCGTGAGGCGCTGCCGCCTGATGATCGCCAACGACAGCGGGCCTGTACACGTCGCGAGCGCGGTCCGCACACCGGTGGTCGCCATTTTCGGCCCAAGCAATGAGCGGATGTGGCGCCCGTATCCGCCGAGCGATCGCCGCAATCAGGTCGTGCGCGAGCAGCTCGCGTGCACGCCGTGCATCCATCGCGGTCACAGATTCGGGACGCCGCAGGGCTGTGCGGCTCGAACATGCCTGGCCATCCTGGAGCCGTCGAGCGTCCTTGTGGCGGCCGACCGCGCGCTCGCGAGCGAACCAGTGCTGGCGGTCGTCCGGTGAGCACTTCGGCTCCGCTCGCGTCCGACGAGACGCTGTATTGCGCGCGTCATCCCGGCACGGAGACGTCGCTACGTTGCGGTCGGTGCTTCACGCCGATCTGTCCGAAGTGCCTGGTAGGAACGCCAGTCGGTGCGCGTTGTCCGACGTGCGCACGCGTCAAGCGTTTCTCGACGGTCTTGAAGCCGCCCGAGTTGGCCCGCGCCGCCGGTTTCGGCGTGGGCGCCGGGACGCTGGGCACGATGGTGATCAGCTTTCTGCCCTTGCCCGGGGGGTTCTTCAGTCTGCTGCTGTACGCGCTGATGGGATACTGCGTCGGCGAGGCGGTCGCCATCGGCGCCAATCGCAAGCGAGCGCCCGAACTGGGCCCGATCGCGGTTGCTTGCGTCTTCGTAGGCTACGTCCTCGGCTTCGTGGTCGAGTTGCTGATCGGCGGCGCGCCGTTCAGTCTCGGACTGTTGTTGGTGCCGATGATGCTGCTCATGCGCGGGCTGCTGATCGTCGGTTTGTTGATCGGCGCGCTGCTGGCCTGGATGCGCGTTCGGTGAGCTCCGAGCTCGACGACTTGCGGCGGGAGGTTGGCCGACTCGCCGGGCATCGCGTGCTCGTCGTGGGCGACCTGGTCCTGGACGAATACGTGACCGGGCGGCCGACCCGTATCTCGCGCGAGGCACCCGTGCCCATCCTGGAGCGCATCGACCAGGAGGACCGCGCCGGCTCGGCCGCGAGTCCAGCGGCGAACATCATCGCGCTCGGGTCGCACGCGACGGTCGTGGGTGTGGTCGGCTGCGACCCTGAAGGCAGTCGACTGGAAGCGGCCTTGCAGCGACTCGGCCTGCATGACCTGGAGCGGGGGCTGCTCCGACGTCCGGAAGTCGCGACCGCGATCAAGACGCGGGTCATGGCACAGGGGTATACGGGCGGGCTGCATGGGCGGCAGCAGGTCTTGCGACTGGATCGAACGAGCGTGGTGTCCGACGAAGCGAGCGCGTGCGTGGCGTCGGTCATCGAGCGGCTTGCGCCGGAGTATGACGCGGTGCTCGTGTCGGACTATCGGGGTGGGGTGATCGCGGACGCGTC
>JAFAPL010000516.1 GCA_019247135.1 Chloroflexota bacterium
GAGGTGGTAGTCGCCATGGTGGCGCGTCTTCTTCGAGCCCTCGAGGCTTGCGATCCCGTCCGCGCGCTTCCGCAGTTCGGCATGCTCCACCGCGATGTTCCGGTGTCTCAAGGCTTCCGTCGCGTGATCGAGCTCGTCCACGATCGCCGTGTGCCACTGCTCGATATCGGACTTGTCGATCGGCTCGGCCGCGAAATCTCCGGTGCCGTGGGACAGGGCAACGTGAAGCTCGCCCGTGGTGCGGGCCAGACGGCGCATGGCGTCGATCGACTCGCTGGGGTCCGCGCCGGCGACCACGTCGTCCAGGCGCCGCAGGGTCGTCGTCCAGGCATCGCCCCGATTTGCCTCGAAGCGCTGGAGCAGTGCGAGTGAGGCCGTGCGACCGTCAGGGCTGGTGTACTCGAGGCTGCCCACGACCGCGGGTGTTCCGCGAAAGCTCGTGTGCTCGGTCAGGTAGCGGCCGATCTCCACGTCCGGGTTCGGGCCGAACTGCACTCTTCTGAACAACTTCAGAATCAGGGCGTTCCCGAAGCGGACCGAGGTGTTGCTTTGCTCTCCCTGCAGCGCGCTGACCGGCTCCGTCTGGTCGGCGGCAATGTCTTTCAACACGTGTGTCGGACAGAATCGCAGTGAGCCGCCTGCCTGTGTACGTAGCGTCGCCCCGTCGAATTGTTGGAGCAGCGCCCGCGCGACGCTCGCGTCCGGGAACCGGTTGGCCAGGACGTACAGCTCGGGCGTGGCCTGCTCGTACGCCACGTTCACCAGTGCCAGCTCGTCCTCGGGTGTCCACTGGACCCGATCCACGATCTCGAGGCCGCGGATCGTTCTTGACTTGCCGCCGAACCAGCGCGCCGACCGCAGTTGCTCGATCAGCCCCGGCTGGCTCAGACCAGTGCTCATAGCGCGTTAGTAGCGAGGGATTTCGACGCGCAGGATGTGGGCTGGCTCCACGTGTGGATCCAGTCGCACCCAGTTGCGGCTGCCGCGCCACGTGAAGCGATCATCAGTGAGCAGATCGTGCACCACGTATGGCTGGTCGCCGCCGATGCCCCAGTCTTGCACGGGCACGTCCAGCCAGCCTGCTTGTGGCCAGTACGGGTCGACATTCACCACACACACGATGATGTTCGAGAGATCAGGAGTGACTTTGCCGTAGACCAGCAACTGGTCATTGTCGCACCAGAAGAATCGCAGGTTGTCGTACAGGTGCAACGCGGGATTGTCACGACGAATATGGTTTATACGCGTGACGTCAGGAATGATGTTGCCTGGTCTATCCCAGTCCCATACTTTGTGCTGGTACATTTCAGAGTTGGCGTAAATCTCAGCCGTACCGATGGCGTCACGCGGCCTGTTCTCGCAGAGTTCGAAGCCTGAATAAATCCCGTAGACAGACGACAAAGTCGCTGCCAAGACCAGACGCATACGAAACGCCGGTCGACCGCCCAGCTGCAAAATCGGAGGTAGAATGTCGGGTGTATTGGCGAAGAAGTTGCCACGATAATACTCGCGCGTCTCCGTCTGCGTGAGCTCTGTCAGGTATTCGGTGAGCTCCCACTTCGTGTTACGCCAGGTGAAGTACGTATAACTCTGCGTGAAGCCGAGCTTCGCGAGAGCGCGCATCATCTTCGGACGTGTAAACGCTTCCGCGAGGAAGATGACGTCGGGATATGACGACTGAAGGTCGCGGATCATCCATTCCCAGAATGCCAGTGGCTTTGTATGTGGATTATCCACACGGAAGACGCGAACACCGCGTTCGATCCACACCACCAGGACATCGCGCAGCGCTGCCCAAAGGTTCTTCCAATCGGGAGAACGGAAGTTCAGCGGGTAAATGTCTTCGTACTTCTTTGGCGGATTTTCCGCGTATTTAATCGTTCCGTCGGGGCGGTGATAGAACCAATCCGGATGCTCTTTGACCCACGGGTGATCGGGCGAGGCGTTGATCGCCAGATCGAGCACCAGCTCAAGGCCATGCTCGCGCGCGACTCGTTGAAAATGGAGAAAATCGTCTACCGTGCCGAGCTCTGGCGCGATTGCGTCGTGCCCGCCGGCCTCGCTGCCGATCGCATACGGACTGCCAGGGTCCTTCGGCCCGGCGACAAGCGTGTTGTTGGGTCCTTTGCGATTGGTGTGTCCGATCGGGTGGATCGGCGTCATGTACAGCGTGTCGAAGCCCATCGCTGCAATCGACGGGATGCGCCGCTCGGCTTCGCGAAACGTTGCGCTGCGAGTCGGATCGGTCCCTTGTGAGCGAGGAAAGATCTCGTACCACGCTGCGAATCCCGCCTGGACGCGGTCGACCGTGAGCTCGAGCTCACGCCGGAAGCGCGTGGCATCACTTCGATCGGGCCAGCGATCCATGATGTCCCCGAGGTCTGCCGAGATCGCCAGCTCGACTGCCTCCCGCTTGCCAGATTCGCCCTGGTCGAGTGCGGCTCGCCATCGATCGACATAGCCCTGCAGTCGGCCGGCATCGTCGGCATCGGCGCGCTCGGCGGCCTGTTCGACGAGCTTCAAGCCTTCGAGGAGCTCAGAGGCCGGATCCTGCTGGGCGGCGAGCCGTTTCTGGAGATCGGCCCGCCACGAGCCGTACACATCGGTAAAGGCCTGGACCGTGTACAGGTAACGCGTGTTGCGGTCGACGCTGAACCGGCCAGACCAGCGGTCGTTGAGCGCTTGCTGCATCGGCGCTTCGGACCAATCGCGCTGTTCGACGGCGCGATACAGCACTCGGGCTGTCAGCAGCTCGTGGCCTTCCTTGAAGATGTCAGCCTGGACTTCGACACTGTCACCGACCACGCGTTTGGCCGGCCAGTGGCCGCCGTCGATCTCGGGCGTGACGTTTTCGATGACGATCGCCGGGTAGGTTTCGAACGGCGGCAGACCGCGGCTCGAGAGCGCAGGCGCGCGGCCGACGCCGCGGCTCGTCGAGGTGCCAGCGTGCTGCCCATCAGCGCCAATTCGAGTGGACGGCGGCATCTCGGCGGGACTCGTGCTAGGGTTTCGAGAGCGCGCCCGACCGCCGCTGCCGTCTGGGGGATTGGAATCCTGGATGCCGTCCATTGGGGCTCACCCCGGGCGCGGCACGGAGCGTGCCAGCAAACCTCCAGTTGAGGATACCAATGTCGCAGGCCACCATTTCGAGGACGGGTTCTTCGCCGAGCCTGCTCACTGATTACGACCTGTTCCTCTTCAATGAAGGAACACACGTCCGGGTCTATCAGAAGCTCGGTGCTCACGCCGTCGAACGCAACGGCGTCAGGGGTGTGGAGTTCGCCGTCTGGGCACCCAGTGCCGAAGGCGTCAGTGTCATTGGCGACTTCAACAAATGGGATTGGCAGGCTACGCCGCTGCAGCCGCGGGCGTCATCCGGGATCTGGGAAGGCTTCGTTCCCAGGATCGGGCCGGGTGCGCTCTACAAGTACAGCATCAAACCCCGGTTCTCCTGGCAACGCATCGAAAAAGCCGACCCGTACGGTTTCGCTGCCGAGCTGCGACCCAACACCGGCTCAGTCGTATGGGACCTGTCGCAGTATGAATGGCACGACGACGAGTGGCTGCGGCAACGGCGCGAACGACAGTCCCTCGACGGGCCAATCAGCATCTACGAAGTCCATCTCGGGTCGTGGAAACGCGTTCCTGAGACCAATGGCTTTCTGACCTACAAGGAACTCGCCCGTCAACTGGCGGAGTACTGCCAATCAATCGGTTATACGCACATCGAGCTGTTGCCGATCAGCGAGCACCCGTTCGACCCATCCTGGGGCTATCAGACCGTCGGCTACTACGCGCCGACAAGTCGCTTCGGGAACCCGGACGACTTCAAGGCATTCGTCGACATCCTGCATCAGGCGGGCATCGGCGTGATCCTCGACTGGGTGCCGGCGCACTTCCCGAACGATCCGCACGGTCTCGCCAGTTTCGACGGCACCGCTCTCTACGAGCACGCCGATCCGCGCCAGGGAGAGCACCCGGACTGGGGCACCAAGATCTTCAACTACGGCCGCAACGAGGTGCGCAGCTTTCTCCTTTCGAACGCCGTTTTCTGGGTTGACGAGTATCACGTAGACGGACTGCGGGTCGACGCGGTCGCGTCGATGCTGTACCTGGACTACTCGCGCGAGGCCGGCCAGTGGGTGCCGAACCGGTACGGTGGACGTGAAAACCTGGACGCCATCAGCTTCCTCCAGCGCATGAACGAGGTCGTGCATACCGAACGACCAGGCGTGCTGACGGTCGCTGAGGAGTCAACCGCGTGGGAGAAGGTGTCGCGACCTCCATACATGGGCGGGCTCGGTTTCAGCCTCAAGTGGAACATGGGCTGGATGCACGACACGCTCGCCTACATTGCGCAGGATCCGGTGCATCGTCGCTGGCACCACAACGAGATGACGTTCAGCCTGCTGTATGCGTTCCACGAGAACTTCGTGCTGCCCTTCTCGCATGACGAAGTGGTGCATGGGAAAGGCAGCTTGCTGAACAAGGTGCCCGGCGATGCGTGGCAGAAGTTCGCGACGCTGCGGCTGCTGTACGCGTACATGTTTTCGCATCCCGGCAAGAAGCTGCTGTTCATGGGACTCGACTTCGGCATGGGCGACGAGTGGACTGAGGCCAAGAGCCTCGACTGGCACCTGCTGCAATACCCCTTCCAGAGTGGCGTGCAGCGATGCCTGGCAGACATCCACCGTGTGTATCGTGCCGAGCGGTCGCTCTACGAAGTCGACTTCGAATGGCAGGGCTTCGAGTGGCTGGAGTCGCACGACAACGAGAACAGTGTCTTCGCGTATCTGCGTAAGGCACGCGACCAGCGGGATGTACTGGCAGTCGTGTGCAACTTCACGCCGGTGCCCAGATACGAGTATCGCGTAGGCGTGCCGGTTGGCGGGCCGTGGCACGAAGTGATGAACACGGATTCGTCGCTCTATTCAGGCAGCAATGTGGGCAATGAGGGCCAGGTGTGGGCGCTGGACGAGCCGTGGGCGGGGCGACCACATAGTCTGTGTCTGACGGTGCCGCCCCTGGGTGCGATCTATCTGAAGCCAAGACACGCGTAAGCGCCCTGGGGAACTGCCGAGCCGCTACGCGCCCCTTGCCTGAGCCGTCGCGGCGAGCACCTCGTCGATATCCGGTGACTGCAACGAGTCGTCGGTCATCCACGCATACCTGACGATGCCGTCGCGATCGAGCACGAACACGGCGCGCTTGCTGATCCCGTAGAACCCTTCCCGGTGTCGGTTCTCGGGCGTGTACATGACGCCATAGTCGCGCACGACCTCGCGATTGAGGTCACTCAGCAACGGGAACGGCAGTTGGAGACTCTCGGCATAGGCTGTGTGGCAGCGATTGCTCTCGACGCACATACCAAGCACCTGTGCATCGAGCTCGACGAAGTGATCGTGGTTCTCACGGAACCCGGTCAGTTCGCTCGTTCAAACCCGGCCGAAGTCGAAGACGTACCACAGCAGAACGACAGGGCCGCGTGCCAGCGCCTCGTCCAGTGAGACGTGCTCGCCAGTGGAGGCAGGCAAGCTGAACCGCGGCGCGGCATCGCCAACTGCAAGCGGCGGCGTGCGCTGGTCTAACACGCGAGCGAGCGTACCGCGCACCTGGTGATTTGCCCAGGTCCAGGTCGGATGGGATGGAGGTATATTGGCCGCCAATGACCGCAGGCACTGCAGGCATGGAAAACGTGCCCGCGGAGGACTCGAGTTACCGCGCGATTTTCGAGGCCAGCAGCGATGGCCTGGTCATCAACGATGCCGAGACGGGCGTGGTGCTGGCGGCGAATCCGGCCTTCTGCCAGATGCACGGCTACGCCAGCATGGCTGGCCTGCACCCACGGACGTTCATCCACCCCAGCAGTCATCATCTGTTCCAGGAGTACGTTCGAACCGTTCGCAGTGGTGGCGAATTTCGGGCTCGGGCACAGGACGTGCGCCGTGATGGATCCGTTTTCGACGTAGAAGTACTCGGTCGAGCATTCGACTATCAGGGCCAGCCAGCGCTGCTCGGGGTCGTCCGCGACGTAACCGAGCACGTCCGCGCCTTCCAGAAACTCGAAGAGCTGGTAGGTGTACGAACTCGCGAGATCGAACGGCGGCGCGACGTTGCCGAGGCGCTGAGTCAGCTACTCACTGTCGTCAACTCCGGGCGGACCCTGGACGAGATGCTGAGTGCGATCGTTGGTCACGCAGGTCGGTTGCTCGGCAGCGACGCCAGCGCGATCTATTTGCCGGAGACGAATGGCGACGCAACAGTCTTGCGTGCGTGCGCGAGCTCTGGATTGGACGCAACCTACGTCAGCTTCAAGATTCCCGTCGGCGTGTCGGCGACCGGGCGAGCGTTCGAGCAGCGTCGCGCTGTCGCCATTCATGACGTCGGCGCGGCCTACCCGGACCATCCGGATGCGGGCGCGTACGCGGCGGGCTACTCGGCTTTGCTTGCGATTCCGCTCGCGGTCAAGGCCGAGGTGTATGGCGCCCTGACGCTGTACTTCCGCGGCGCGCGGCAATTTCACGAGGACCAGGTGGAGCTGGCGACCGCGTTCGCGGATCAGGCGGCGCTGGCAATCGAGAACGCACGCCTGCACGCGTCATCGGAGCAGCGGCGCCAGGAGCTGGAAGCCCTGTACCACGCCGATGAGCGACTGTACCAATCACTTCGACTGGACGACGTATTGCAAGCGTTGGTCGACGAGGCGGCACGATTACTGGACGCTGACAAAACTTCCGTCCTGGTATGGGACGACGAGCGCCGTCAGCGGCTTGCCGTGCGGGCCGCGCATGGTTTTGCACCGGAGCAGCTGACACCGATGTCATTTGGTCCTGGTGAAGGCATCAGCGGCCAGGTAGCAGCTCTGGGAGAGCCGATCGTGGTGCAAGACGTCCGCAACGATCCACGCGTGCCCGAGCGAGTCAACCAGGTCATCAATAGAGACGACACGATCCGTTCCCTCGTCTCGATGCCGATCAAACTGGAGAACGAGGTATTCGGAGTTTTCAACGTCAACTCCAGGCGTTATCGCGGGTTCGGCGACGACGAACAACGACTGCTTCTGGCGCTTGCGCAGCGCGCCGCGATCGCTATCCGGAATGCCCGATTGCACGAAGAATCGGAGGAGCGGCGACAAGACCTGGAGGTGCTGTATCACGCGGACCAGGCGCTGCACCGCTCGCTGCGGCTGGAGGAAGTGCTGGACGCCTTGATCGAGCTACCAGTGGCGATCGGCCAGGCCGAGATGGTCTCGCTGCTGCTCTGGGATGAGGAGCAGGCGCGGTTTGTGGTTGGTGGCGTCCGCGGATTGAGTCAGGAGATCTTGCAGGAAAGCTTCACGCTCTCAGAGACACGCATTGCGCGGCACAGGACCAGTGACATAGTCGAAGTGGAAGACGTCGCCACCGACCCACGCATCAGCGACCGGCTGCGCGCGACGGTGACGCGCGAGGGTGTGCGCGCGTGGATCAGCAGTCCACTCCGTATCGCCGGCCACCTGTTTGGCAGTTTCTCGTTCGGCTATGGCCACGTCCACCACTTCACCCAGCGCGAGAAACGCCTCCTGGTAGCTCTCGCCCAGCGCGCGGCGCTCGCCATTCAAAACGCGCGTTTGCACGAGCAGTCGGAGTCGCGACGGCACGAGCTCGCCGCGCTGTACGAAGCCGACGAAATGATGCACAGGTCACTCCGGCTCCACGATGTTCTCAACGCGCTGGTCGACGCGGCGATAGGCTTGCTGCGAGCAGACGCTGCGGGCGTGTGGGGCGTGGACTCCCGCAGTGGCGGAGTGGTTCCGCTGGCAGCCCGCGGCTTGAGCAGCGAGTACCTGGCAGCAACGGTCACTCTGAATGACGATGCGGACGTGTTGGCGTTCTGGTGGTCGTTGGGGCGATTCGCGGTGGACGACCTTTCGACCGACCCGCGTGTTCCGCCGTCTCAGCGTGAGCTGCTGGAACGTGAAGGTTACCGCTCATTACTGACGACTCAAATCCATGTTGGTCAGGAGGCGTTCGGGAGCTTCACGGTCGGTCGTCGCACTCCGCACACCTTCACTGAACAGGAGCAGCGACTGCTGAACGCCCTCGCGCAGCGCGCCGGACTCGCCATCCAGAATGCTCGCCTGTACGAGCAAGCCCAGCAGGCGGCCACCCTCGAGGAGCGCCAGCGGCTCGCGCGCGAGCTCCACGATGCTGTGACGCAGACCCTGTTTTCAGCCGCGTTGATCGCCGAGGTGCTGCCAGAGCTGTGGGACCTGGATGCGGAGGAAGGACGACAGCGTTTGGCTGAGCTGCGCCGCCTGACGCGGGGCGCGCTCGCGGAGATGCGCACGTTGCTGCTCGAGCTCCGTCCGGGGGCGCTCGCGGAGCTCGCGTTGAGCGACCTGCTCCGGCAGCTCGCGGAGGCGATCGCCGGTCGAGCGCGGTTGGAGGTCCGCGCTTCAGTTCATGGGCAACCTCGCGGCGTCCCATCAGAAGTCCATATCGTGCTGTACCGCCTTGCGCAAGAGGCGCTCAACAATGCCGTCAAGCACGCGCAGGCGCACAACGTGGACCTGGAATTGTCGTACCTGGAGGATGGTGTTGCCTTGCGCGTATCCGATGACGGTTGCGGGTTCAGCTATGAGCCAACGGTCGGAGCAGCTGGACATTTCGGGCTGCGCATCATGCGTGAACGCGCTGAATCCATCAATGCGACGTTCCAGCTCGAGACCAAGCCAGGAGCCGGTACTGTCGTGCAAGTCACCTGGCGTGAAACGGAGGACAGTGCGGCATGACTTCGGAGAGCGGGGCTGGCGAACGCATCCGCGTCGTGATCGTCGACGACCACGAAATGGTCCGCAGTGGGTTGGCGGCTTTCTTACGCGTCATGAAGGATCTCGAGCTCGTGGGCGAAGCGGCTAACGGCGAAGAGGCGGTCCGGTTGTGCCAGCAACTCCAGCCAGATGTCGTACTCATGGACATGGTCATGCCAGGTCAGGATGGCGCAACGGCCACCCGAGCGGTGCGCGAGTGCTGCCCCGTCACACGCGTCATCGCGCTGACCAGCTTTCCGGAGGAGGACCTGGTGCACCGCGCCCTGGAGGCCGGAGCGACCGGCTATCTGTTGAAGAACGTCGGGGCGTCTGAGCTTGCGCGTGCGATTCGCGCCGCGAAAGCCGGTCAACCCACGCTGGCGCCTGAGGCCACAAAGGCACTGATCCAGCGCGCGACACGTCCAGCACCACCAGGTCACGACCTCAGCGCTCGTGAGCGGGAAGTACTGCTGTTGATGAAACAGGGTCTGAGCAACCGCGCGATCGCGGAGCGGTTGATCATCAGCGGTTCAACGGCTGACTTTCACGTGAGCAACATCCTGAGCAAGCTGGGCGTTGGGAGCCGCACCGAGGCCGTCGCGCTGGCGATCCAACATCACATCGTCGACTGAGGAGCGCTGGCTGATGGCTGATGCACCCGAGCCCCAACGTTCCTGCCACGTCCTGGTCGCCGAAAGCAATCCGGATGTGCGCGCGGCTCTACGGCTTCTCATGGCCCGTCACCCGGAGCTGCGCGTTGTGGGTGAGGCGCAGAACGTGGACGAATTGCTCCGCGACATGCAGTCGCTCCAACCGGACATCGTCTTGCTCGATTGCGAGCTGCGCGGCTTTGTTTTTGGCCAGCATTTCGCGCAGTTACGGGGTCGTTGCGCGGTTGTCGCGCTCAGTACACACGAGGAGCAGCGGCAACTTGCGCTCGATGCCGGCGCAGCGGCATTTGTCTCGAAAACGGAGTCGCCGGTGCAACTGCTGGCGACTCTGCGGTCGTTGTTGCTAGCGCAGACTGCGTGAGAAATGGCGGGATCTGGGGGGTCAACCCTCACCCCCTGCCCCCTCTCCCTGGCCAGGGAGAGGGGGTTTTATCAAGGGGAGTGGGGCCAAACTCCGGGTAGGGCATTTCTGTGCGGCGCTAGCAGGGCTCGCACGTTGCCGGGGTTCCGTTCAGGGCATTTCGCCGCCGAGCGCCTGCACCATTTGAATGGTGTCGGCCTCGTGCGGGCGTTTGTCTTCGCGATACCGAATCACCCGCGCGAACCGCAGCGCGACTCCGCCCGGGTAGCGCGAGCTGCGCTGGACTCCGTCGAACGCAATCTCCACCACCAGCTCCGGGCGCACGTACACCGTCCAGTTGTCCCGGTCCCGTTCGAGCTCCAGTAGACGCCGCGTTTGCCACTGGAGCATGGCGTCCGTTAGGCCTTTGAACGTCTTGCCCAGCATCACGAATTCGCCGCTCTCCGGGTCGCGGGCGCCCAGGTGGAGGTTCGAGAGCCATCCCCGCCGCCGGCCATGGCCCCATTCGGCGGCCAGGATCACCAGGTCGAACGTGTGCCGTGGCTTGACTTTGATCCAGCCCGTCCCGCGGCGGCCCGCTTCGTACGGCGATCCGAGCGACTTCACGACGACGCCTTCGTGACCCTGTGCGATCGTTGCGCGCATGAACTCGTCGGCCGCGGTCGCGGCGGCTGTGACGATTCTTGGAACCCGTTGCCCCTCCGACACAATGCTGGCCAGGACGGAGTGACGCTCTGAAGCGGGACGATCGAGCACGTCGGTCCCGTCCACGTGGAGCACGTCAAAAAGAAATGTCGACAGCGGCAGGCGTTCGCGCAAGCCGTTCACGTCGAGTCGACTGCCAAAACGACTTGCGCTGACTTGAAACGGGTATGGCTGGCCGTCCGCTCGGAGGGCCAGCGTTTCGCCGTCGAGGACCACCACCGCGACGGGTAAGTCGCGTGCCAACTCGACGAGTTCGGGGACACGGTCGGTAATGTCGTCCAGTGAACGCGTGAACACGCCCACGTCCTGGCCGCGTCTATGGATCTGGACGCGGGCGCCGTCGAGCTTCCACTCGACCGCCGCCTCGGCTGTTCGCTCGAGCGCGGCCTGAACGGTGTCGGCCGACTGGGCCAGCATCGGCAGCACCGGTCGGCCGACCTGGAGCTGGAATGCTTTCAGACCGGCGAGGCCCTCCTCGAGACCTGCTTCGGTCACCGCACCCAGGTCGCCGCGCAGCATTGCCGCGCGCCGCACCTCGGTCAGCGGCACATTCAGCGCCTTCGCGACTGCTTCTTGCACGACACCTTCGAGCGCGCCCTGGCGCAGCTCGCCAATCACCAGACGCTGCAGAAAGCGCTGCTCGCTCGCGGTGGCCTGGCTGAATAGCGCGTTCAGCAGCGCGCGTCGCGCGGTCTGGGATGCACTGCCCGACTGCTCGCCGATGCGTTGCAGCGCTTGGTCTGTTTGTCGCAGAGTGAGCGTGGGCTGCGGCGCGGGCTCGGGCGTGTCGCGCAGGCTGGCGTAGCCCACGCCGATCTGTCGCTGGCGCAGCTGACCCGACAGGAACGCGACGCCAATGGCGGCCTCATCGGGGTTCAGGCGCCGCAGACAAGCGGCAAGGTGGGCGACTTTTTCGCCGCGCGCGGGGGTGGCGGCGACTTTCTCGGAGGTTTCGACCACCTCGCACAAGAGCACCGCCGGATCATATGCGCGCGAGGGGCGCGGCGCAGTGTCTTCTCGCTGGGTGCGACGTGTCGCTAATTCATGCGGGCTGGCGCTCGACCAAGCCAGACGAGTCAACTTGCAAGTTGATTGCTCTGGGTCCGAGTGACAGCGCGCGGGCTGGCGATGGTACGTCCAGATTGTCAACTTGCAAGTTGATGCGCTGGCTCCTCGAGTGACAGCGCGCGGGCTGGCGATAGTACGGCAGATTGTCAACTTGCAGGTTGATTGCTCTGGCTTGTCAAGCGACAGCCCGCCGGGGTGATCGAAAAGCTTGCTCAGAGCGGCCCGTTGAGCATCGGATCGAGCTCGGGATGCTCGACAAATGCCCGGCGCAGCTCGCGCGTCGACTCTACCCAATCCGCGTCGGCCGGCAAGAACACACCGCCCG
>JAFAPL010000547.1 GCA_019247135.1 Chloroflexota bacterium
TCTTCGCCGAACGCTTCGACGGCGCGTTGGCGCGATACGCCGTCGGACCACCGGCGCGACCGAACTGCTGACCACGTTTGCACTCCAAGCTGGCGGTGAAGGTGGGGCGCGCCTAGCGCGCAAAGCTGGCGTGCCGATCAGTCCGGACGCACTTCTGCGAATATTGCATTCGCTCGTCGACGACGATGTTAAGGGTGGTCCCCGCGTATTGGGCGTCGACGACGTGGCCTTGCGACGCAAACAGCGCCGCTACGGCACGCTGCTGATGGATCTGCAGACGCACCGTCCAGTCGACCTGCTCGACGATCGCACTGCCGACGTGTTTGCCAATTGGCTGCACCAGCACCCAGGCGTGGAGATTATTGTGCGCGATCGCGCCGGTGCGTACGCCGAAGATGGCAAGTAAGGCGCTCCAGACGCAATTCAAGTTGCCGACCGTCTCCATCTATCCGCGAACGCCTGTTCGGCGCTGGATGAGGTGCTACGCAGTCGGCGCCGAGTCGAGTACGTCACCCTGACCGAGTGCGCCGACAACCAGGGGCCGACGCCGACCGCACCGCTGCCTCCGCCTAGGTATGGCTCAACCGGGACAAGCCGTTCGACGCGCTCGTCGGATCGCGCGTTGGGACGAAGTCCGCCAGCTTCACGCCGATGGCTACAGCATTCACCGGATTGCGCGCGAACTGAAGATGAGCCGGCCAACGATTCGGCGCCTGCTCGCGACATCGATTGCGCCGAGGAATCGTCCAGCAGAGCGGCCGCGGCCAAGCGGTCTGACATCGCCGACCCTCCAACCATTTGCCGATTATCTGCAAGGTCGTTGGCAAGCCGGCTGCACCAACGTTGCCCAACTCGAGCGCGAACTGCGAGCTCAGGGCTATCAGGGCAGCTATTCATTGCTCATGCAAGCAATTCAGCCGTGGCGCGGCCTGCGTGCACCGCTGGAATCGGACCAGGCAGTCGTCGGCGTCGGCGCCGCGTCAAGCGGGTCAACGTGCGTTGGCTATGCCTCCGTCCACCGGATCAACTCGATGCGGTCGAACGCGACGCACTCGAAGATATTCTCAACGACGATCAACCGCTGGCTTGTGGATATGGACTGCTGCAGCGTTTCCGTCGCTTGACCGCGCGCCGCAGCGTGCGGGATCTGGTGGATTGATTGAGTGACGCCCTCGACAGCGGATTGCGTCCGTTTGCCAGCTTGGCTCGTGGCATCCAGGCGGACTACACCGCCGTCGTGAACGGATTGAAACTGCCGTGGTCGACAGGACCGGTGGAAGGCACCGTCACCAGGGTCAAACTTCTGAAGCGGCAGGGGTACGGCCGCGCGTCGACTCGCCTGCTCCGACGCCGTGTGATCAGCGCTGCCTGACAGGACCCACTCGGCCCCAGCGCTGAGCTGCACCACGCACCAGCTTCACCGGAATTGCGGAAGAGTCCGCTTTTACCGGCGAATCAACGCCGGATCTTCAAAGTTCCGTGAGTACCCCAATGCGCAAACGAGGCACTGGATTGTCTACAAGACCTAAGCGTGCACCGCCGCCACGGTCGGGAGCGGTGCGCGGAAACGAATCCTAAGGCGGCCCGTACTGTGGGGCCATCGGCCGACGCGCGTTTCCGCATTAATGTACGGAGATTTAGCGTGATGGTTGTACGGGCAATAGCGCTCCGTCCAACCCAGCGACATCGGCCGCCGAGCGGCCACCACCGGGCCAGCAGTCGCTGTTTGGCGACGATCCGGCCCCAACGCCACCAGAACAGACAGCAGACGCATGACCCGCATTTTCGTGTACGACGGCCGATTTTCCGGAGCCTAACCCCAACCTGTCGGTTGACGACGTGCGCGGCCAGCTGGCCGACTTCTTTCCGGAGCTGGCCAACGCGGACGCGAAAGAGGAAAAGCGCGGACGATACCATGCGCACCTTCAGCCGGCGGAGCTCGGCCTCGACAGGTTCGACCCGGTCGAAGTGAATCACGGGCGCGTAGAGCTGTCGCTCGAGTGGGGCGTCGGCCTCGCTCGGCGTACGCCTCAGCCCTCGGGGAACCTGCCACGGTCGTTTAGCGGAATTTTGCTCTGATATCCACGACCGGTGCCACGGCTCAGATCACGATGTTTGTGATAGCCCCGGTCGAATCGGTGAGTACAACCAAATGTCAATGCACCGACAACCGTTGTTCGAAGGCTAGTCACCTGTACCGCTGCGACCAAGCAGCAGCAAAGAGAGGATGATCAACGATGGCCGGTGATCGCTACGATGACCGCGAACCTCGGAATAGGGTGCCCCTGGGTGTGAGAACGCGTGTTAGTTCCAAAAGGATGGACATGCTCATGTCACACTCACGCGAACAGAGGCTACTCATGATGGCATACCTGGAAGATGCTTTCGAAGACTTTTACTCGCCCTCTTTCAAATGAACGAACGCCTGCTGAGAATTGGTGACTTGCTAGAGGCGCGCAAGTACTAGATGTGCGCGCCACCAGGACGGTCGTACCAACAACGGCTAATCCAGGTTGCGGAATCGCACGTCTCGACGATAACTGGCCACTTCCCATCA
>JAFAPL010000562.1 GCA_019247135.1 Chloroflexota bacterium
GTGTTCCGCGAGGCTAACTGGGAAGCCGACGACCTCCTCCAGCGCTACCCGGACCGGCCCGATCGCCTGTACGCCCTCACCCGCGAGTTCACCGACCTGGATCTGTTCGGCGGAGCCACGCGTCTCGGCCAGGCGGCCTACGCCGCCACAGGTGTCCAGACACCAACAGATGCCCCGCGCGCACTCCTCCAGGTCGCTTATCCGCGTCCATTCGCCAACGTGACCAATGCCGCCGGGGACCGCTATGGGCTGAACCCCCTGTTTCTCGAGTCGACGCTGCGCGAGGCGACACAGTTCGATGCCTGGTCCGACGACGCCGCCACCGGCGCCCGCGGCCTGGCGGCCATGAGTCCGATCCACGCCGACGAAGCCTCGCTCGCGCTTCACGCTGCATCGGGTCGATCCAGGGCTCAGGCCGTGCCTTCGCCGCCGAGCGCGGCCGACGCGATCGAGAACCAGGCCTGGCTTCTTGCCGACCGCCTGCGGCGCTACGCGGGTCGGCCCGAGGCAGCACTGGGCGCGATCGCCACAACCGAGCGTCTGGCCGACGGGTGGTTGGCGCGCGCCGGTTCCGACGACCCCGAGGTGATGGTCGAGTCGATCGACTACGAGCCCGTCGGCGCGCAGCTGCGCGACGTCTTCGCGACAGAGCTGACGTACGGCATCGCATACGCCGGTCCCGGATCGGCCCCCGCGCCAGGTGACCCGTTGCACCCGATGCTCCCGAAACCTGAGCCCACCGCGGCGTGGATAAAGATTGCCCGGCTGGCGGGCGACGTGCCTGATCCTGCGCCGCTCTCGGCGGAGGACATCGGGAACCCCGATGCGCCCGACGCGTTTCAGCGCGGCACCAGCCTGGCTCGCGACGGCAATTTTGCCGACGCGATCTCCACCTTCCAGTCCGCTGGCAGCAATCCCGATCCGACGCAAGCCGCGGCCGCGCAATTGCGCCTCGGCCAGGCCCTGCTCGGCGCCGGGCGCACAACTGAAGCCGTTTCGTCGCTGCAGGCCGTGGACGCGCAGCAACCCGATCAGATCGCGGCCTTCCTCCTCGGAAAAGCCTTCGAAGCTCTGAACCGGTGCGATGACGCCGGCGCCGCGCTCGACCGATTCGCCAGTGCGAACCCGGGCAGGCTCGCGGCGCAGGCCCGCCTCGCGGAAGCCACCTGCCTCCAGTCCGTCGGCCGCCCAGCCGACGCCGTGCCACTCCTCGAGCAAGCCGCCCAAGCCCAGGACCTGCCACGGCTCCAGCAGCTCGACTTCCGTGAACGCCTCGCGCTCGCCCGGCTCCGCTCCGGCGACTCCGATGGAGCGATCGCCGATTACTCCGGCCTCCTCTCCGAAGCGCGAACGAGCAGCTACCGCTCTGAGCTCAACTACGACCTCGGCGTGATCGCCGCTGACCCGTCCACGGCCGTTGCTCACTTCCGACAGGCCGTCCAGCTCGATCCGAAGGCCCGCGCCGCTCGCGCGGCGCTCGACGAGCTGGTCGCGCGTCAGGATTCGTCGGCCACCTCGCTCGACGCTGCCGATACCCGTTTCGAGCAGAGCCGCTACCTGGAGGCTCTCGCCGACTACTCGACGGACCAGTCAACCGCTCGCGCCGTTTACGGCAGAGGTGTGTCGCTGGTTCGGCTCGCTCAGGACCGTCGCGGCATCGGTGTGCTGGAGTCCATGGCGACCGAGTTCCCGGACACCTCAGGCGCGGCAGACGGGCTGTTTCGAGCCGGCCGTATTCGCGAGAGCCTGGCCGATCTGGATGGTGCGGCAAACGACTACGGCACCGTGATCGGCATACCCAACGCCGGCTCGCGCGCAAACGACGCGCGCTTTCGCCTCGCGTTTGTGCAATTTGAACAAGGTGACGTTTCGGCTGCCGCGAATGGCTGGCGCGACCTGGCCGGCCGCCAGAGCGCCGCGTCCGACCGCGCCCAGGCGGACTTCTGGCTTGGCAAGGCGCTCCATGCGGCTGGCGCGGAACAGGAGGCGCAGACGGCCTGGTCCGCCGCGGCCTCCGCCGACCCACACCGCTTCTACGGCCTGCGGGCCGGGGACGAGTTGAATGGTCAGACCGACCCGCGCGCGTCCGCCGACACTTCGTTGCAGGCCCTTCAAAGTCACGCCGGCGATGACCCCCTCGCCCCGATCCTGGCCTGGGCGCAATCACAACCCGACGGCGCGAGCGCACTGCAGCGCGTTCAATCCGACCCGGCTTTCGTCAGCGCCGACTCGCTGCTGGCCATGGGTCTCCGCCAGCCCGCTATCTGGCAGTTCGAAGCCGTGGAGGCGCGTTTTTCGAGCGACCCCGCCGCGATGGCTGTCCTGGGCGGACTCGAGCTGCGTCGCGGGCTTTACAACACCGCTCTGAGCCTGGGGTACGACCTCGCATCCACCGCTCACCTGTCGCCGACCGCCGGACCGGATGCGTTGCGCCGGCTGATCTACCCGCTGCCCGACCCGGGCGTACTCGCCGCCAGCGCCAAGGAGATCCATACCGACCCGCTGCTGTTCGCCGCGCTGATGCACCAGGAAAGCAATATGGACGAAACCGCGGAGTCCGCCGCCCAGGCGCGCGGCCTGAGCCAGTTGACGGCGTCCACCGCCTACGACGCCGCGCGTGCGCTGGGTGTGTACGCGTTCACCAGCGCCGACCTCTACACGCCCACGACCAGCATCCGCCTCGGCGCGTTCACATTCGCCCAGCGCCTGAATCGATACGACCAGCAGATCTTCCCCGCGCTCGCCGCCTACAACGCCGGCCCCTTCTCCGTCGACGGCTGGCTCCTGGCGTCAGGCAAAGCAGACATCGACACCTTCGTCGAAGCCGTCCCCTTCACCGAAACCTACCCCTACGTCCAGGCGATCTATGAAAACTATCGCCAGTACCTCGAACTCTACGGCTCCCCCTGATCATGAAAGGCACCGACTCGATGAAGAGCCCTGCTGCGCGGTGGGAAGGACTGTCACTCGAACAGGTTTCGATTGCCGATGGGTTCTGGGGGGAACGGCAGCAGGTCAATCGGGACGTGAGTCTGGGGCATGGCTTCCGCATGTTGGAGCAGGCGGGCAATTTGTGGGATCTGCGGCTCGCGGGTGGTACGGCGTCGGGGGAGTATCGCGGGCCGGTGTTCATGGATTCCGACGTGTACAAGTGGTTGGAGGCGGTCGGCTACCAGGCACGCGACCGGCTCCGAACCGAGTTGCGAGAACAGGCGGACCAGGCGATTGCGCTCGTGCAGGCGGCGCAGCAAGCTGACGGGTATCTCGACTCCTATTACCAGGTCGTTGCTCCGGAACGCCGATGGCAGGAGCTGAATACTGGACACGAGCTGTACTGCGCGGGCCATCTGGCACAGGCGGCCGTCGCCTGGCATCGGTATGCGAAGGACGATCGGCTTCTGGAGGTGGTGCGGCGAGTGTTCGACCACGTGCTGTCGATTTTCGGTACCGGCAAGCGTGTCGGCGTGCCAGGGCATCCGGAGGTCGAGCTTGCACTGGTCGACCTGTACCGCACGACCGGCGAGCGACGGTATCTGGAGCTCGCGCAGTTTTTCGTCGACCATCGCGGGCACGGACTGTTGGGCGAACGGCTCGGCGGGGCGGCGTATTTTCAGGATCGCGTACCTGTCAGAGATGCATCGGAAGTAGAAGGCCACGCGGTGCGAGCGCTGTACCTCACGAGCGGCGTCACGGACCTCTACCTGGAGTCCGGCGAACAGTCGCTACTGCAAGCGATGTTGCGCCAGTGGCACGACTTCACGGCTCGCAAGATGTACCTCACCGGTGGAGCCGGATCGCGCCACAATGGAGAAGCGTTCGGCCACGCTTACGAATTGCCGAACGAGCGAGCCTACTGCGAGACCTGCGCAGCAATCGCCAGCATCATGTGGAACTGGCGACTTCTGCTCGCCACCGGTGAGGCGCGATTTGCGGATCTCATCGAACGGACGCTGTACAACGGCTTTCTCAGCGGTGTGTCGCTGAGTGGCGATCGATTCTTTTATGTAAATCCGCTCCTCAGTCGAGGCAAGCCCGAAGTGATTGGCCGCGGCCTGGTCGAGCGCCAGCCGTGGTTTCTGGTGGCGTGCTGTCCGCCGAACGTGATGCGCACCCTGGCGTCGCTTGGCGGACTCATCGCGACGCGAGCCGACGACTCGTTGCAGGTCCACCAGTACATCGCGGCGGCCGTCCGCGCGGATGACGTCGCGTTCTCGATCAAGACGGAGTATCCATGGCGCGGCGTCGTAGAAATCCATGTTGACGACGCCCCCGCGCGAGCGTTCCAACTGGAGTTGAGGAAGCCTGCGTGGGCGGAGAACGTTGATTTGCGGCTCAACGGAGAGGTGGTGAACGCGGCGGTGGAGTCGAATGGCTACGTATCGGTTCAACGTGTCTGGCAGGCAGGCGACGTGCTGCAACTGGAGCTCCCGATCGCGCCCCGACTCACCGAGCCGCACCCACTCGTCGAGTCCACGCGCGGCTGCGTCGCGATCGAACGTGGTCCACTGGTGTACTGCCTGGAGCAGGCCGATCATCCGGAGGCTGATGTGCTGGACCTCGCAGTGAAAGCTGAATCCGAGATCCAGGATGGGGAACCGTGCGCGGAGCTGAAGGGCGCCATCACATTGAAAGCACGCGGCATGGCCGCACACTACGAGGACTGGTCGGATTCGACATTTCGGCGGCTCAGCATGCAGCAG
>JAFAPL010000755.1 GCA_019247135.1 Chloroflexota bacterium
ACAGGCACACCAGTCGGTGCCGCTGCGCCTCCGCGTAGACCGGAAAATACGTCGGATCGTCGTAGTTGCGACGCGGATTGATAATTTTCAGACCCCGAAACCCGCGCGCCGCGAGATCAGACACCATCGCGGGTGTCGTCTTGTCGATCTCGATCATCGCAAACGGCACGATCAGGTCTGGATAGCGCGTCTGCGCCTGCTCGACCAGGTCGTTGCCTTCGCCTGGCCGGCCGAGCAGACACACTTTGTAGATATTCAACCGCTGGCAGTTGTACGCCAGCATGTCGACCATGGACTCGGGCGTATAGATGGGTAACGTGGAGCCGTTCTGTCGCCACGGAAAATGCACGTGCGTATCAAAGACGCGTGGCGGCGCGTCCTTGATGTACTTCGGGCGTTCGATATCCTGCATGCTGCGCTACGCGGTCGCAGCGGCTGGCGCCAGTCTTGGCAGGACTTCGTCGACGAACAGCCGCATCGAGCGCTGCCACTTGTCCTGCGGCTGCCACTCGTGGCCCATCAACAGGAGCGTGCCGAAGCCGCCGACATCCGACTGGAGCTTTCTCAGCTTCGCGGTGACTTCGTCCACATCTCCGACGACCCAGATATTGTCGTACAGATAGTCCAGCGTCACGTCCGAGTCGGCCATGGACAGATCGGTCTTGCACGCTTTGATGCGTCCCTGACTGGTGAGCAACGGGATGAAGTACTCCGTCCAGTCTCGACCGAGCACACCCTCGAGCGCGTCGCGGCGAGCCTGTTCGGGTGACTCGCCGATATAGACGTCGCGCGCGATCCGCCACGCAGAACGATCGGGTTCTCGGCCCGCACCCTCGGCGGCGGCGGCGTACGTCTGCCAGTTCTGTTGCAGCGAGCTCGTCGGAACGATGTTCAGGCTCATCGGCATCCAGCCGCGCTGGCCCGCCAGCGTGAACATGTCCGACGTGGGTGTCACCCCCGCGACGCCGATCGGCGGATGTGGTTTCTGATACGGGTGGATGTACATGCGTTTGCCGATCTCGTCTTGCGGCTCGGGCACATTGAAGCGCCAGCGCGGGTGCTCGCGGACGCCTGGCTTCGGATCGCTCCAGAGATCCAGGACCGTATCCAGCACATCCAGAGTGGACCGCTTCGCCGTTGGCGTGTCCATGTATTCGAACAGCTCCTGGTCACCGACGAACCCGCCTGAACCGATGCCCCAGTAGAAGCGGCCGCGCGCCATCTGGTCGAGCTGGGCGACGCGGTGCGCGAGCATGGCCGGGTGGTGGTTCGGCAAGCAATTCACGCCGGTGCCGAGGGCGATCGAACTCGTGCGACCGAGTGCCTGGGCGATGATCAGATCGGGCGCAGGGATGTTCTCCCAGCCCGAGGTCAGGTGCTCACCTATCCAGGCCTCGGAAAAGCCGAGGCTCTCCAGAAAGACGATCTGGTCGACGTCCGACGCATAGGTGTCGGCCAGCGGAACCTGCGGCGGGTGGAGAGGCATCGTGAAATAGCCGTAACGCATGGTCGTGTTCAATTGGGCAAACCCCCGATCTGCTTATGATGATAGGGATGCAGCCCGTTTTCGCGGTGTCGCAATGGATCGTTCGAATCGGCGGTGTGCTGTTGTTGCTGTCCGGGCTCCTGTTCTGGACGGGCGATGCGCCGCGCGCGCTGGTGCCGCTACACATGCTGCTGGGCGTGCTTCTCGTCGTGGCGCTGATCGTGATGGCTGTCCTCGGCGCCCAATCAGGCGTGTCGACGGGCATGGCTGGTGGCGCCGTCGTGCTGGCGTTGATCGTACTGGCGCTGGGTTGGACCCAAACCACACTGATGCCTGGCAGTACGCACTGGATCATCCAGGCGCTGCACCTCATCGTCGGTATGGCAGCGGTTGGCATCGGGGAAGCCATCGGTGGTCAGGTAAGAAGAGCACGCCTCGCGCCGGCGTAGACCATCACAACGTACGCCCCAGCCTCGTTAAGCAAGCGCCTGCGTCGGTGGGCGCCGTCATAGTGGTCGGGCGGGAGGGTGCAGCCCCTGTTCGGTCACACCGGGTGTGCCACGGTTATCACGACGGCCACCGACGTCAGGTCTTCAGGCGCCGCATCGGAAACGCCAGAGTCGCGGCGCCGAGGCCACCGCACACGGTCAGCCACGCGAGCCACGTGTAGCTGCCCAGGCCGATGGCGAGTCCGCCTATTGCCGAACCGAATACCGCACCGCCCTGGTTCGTCAAGGAGAGCAACCCGAGCAATGCGCCGCGGTGGTGCGCCGAAAGCTCGCTTCCGAGTGCCAGGAAGGCCGGGCGACTCGTCGCGTTGGTGAGACCGAACGCACCGCCGATCACAACCGAGCCGACCAGTCCGGGCGCCGTGGCGAACAGGCTCAGGCCAATCGCACCCGCCAGTGCCTGCGCGGCCATGAATGTCGTGACTTTCGGAAATCGGTCGCCGAGCCAGCCGCCCAGGGTGTTACCAACGATCGTGCCGACCGCGACCAGCATGAGTGCTGGAGCGACGTCCGCGGCGTTCAGCAGGTACTGCTGCATCAGATAGGCCGGCAAGTACAGCACGGCTGCGTTGAAGATCGAGCGCTCGAGAAGGTTGGCGCCCAGGACGTTGCCCAGCATCGGCGTGGTGAGCACCGCGCGATACGTTCGCGCGAGGCTGGATGGCGTATGGCTGCGCGGCGGGTTCGGAAACCCGAACTGGAACAGCAGCGCGAGTAGCAGCAGTCCGGCGCCCGCGGACGCGAACGCCCAGCGCCAGCCGAAGAGGCCGCCGACCACGCCAACGGCGGGCACTCCCGCTACGGCGGCGAGGCCGAAGCCGGCGTTGAGCCAGCCCATGGCCATGCCACGGCGTTCGGCAGGAAAGAGGTCGCCGACCGCGGCCATGACGCTGGCGGGACCGAAGGCGCCAGCGCAGCCAGCGAGGAACCGTGTCGCCATGAGGGTCGGGAAGTTCGGCGCGAGGGCGCTTGCGAGTGAGGCCACGCCGATGCCGGCGAGGGCGAGCACGATGAGTGGCCGCCTGCCCAAGCGGTCCGAGAGAAGCCCCGTGAAGGGCGCGCCCAGCGCCCAGGGGAGCGACATGATGGCCGCGAGCAGGCCCGCTTGACCGAGCGGCACGTCGAGGTCTCGGGAGAGGTCCACGAGCAGCGGCCCGACCATCGTGATGGCCGTGACAAAGCCAAAAATGCTCGCCGTGACGAGAACAAGCGTGCGCGTAGCTCTTAATGTAAATGTCTGGGTGGAGCCCGCTCATGAGCGGGCTCCTCACGGCGGCTCATGAGCCGCCGTGGCCACGCGCTAGCGTGGCGGGAAGCGGGAGTACTGGATCTCTTTCTGGGTGATGAACTCCAGTAGCGCGGGGCGGCCTTCCTCGGTCTGGCGGATGCCGCGTTGGATCGCGGGCACGATCTGCGACGGCTCCGTCACGCGCTCGCCGTACGCGCCCAGCGCGCACGCCAGGTCGGCATAGTTGCCTGAAATGTCCGTGCTACGGAACTTCTCCGTCGCCACGGGCATGACCGGCAGCTCCATCGCCATGCTGAAGTTGTTCATCAGAATCGACAGGATCGGAATCCGCTCGCGCACCGCCGTTTCGATATCCATGCCCGTGAAGCCGATCGCCGCGTCGCCCCACACGTTCATACACAGCTTGTCCGGCTTTGCCAGCTTCGCCCCCATCGCGAAGCCGAGCCCCGTCCCGAGCTGGGTCGTCTTGCCCCAGCCGATGTAGCTCATCGGCGTCTTCGGCTGCCAGAACGGCGACATCTGGTCACGCGGCGAGCCGGCGTCATGCGTGATGATCGTGTTCGCCACGTCGACCGTCTTCATCAGGTCACCGATGACGCGATAGGGCGACAGCGGCGTGCTGTCGTCGTCGAGCTTGGCCTGCCATTGAGCAAGCCACTCCTCTTTGACGGACTTGATCTTCGCCGTGACGTCCCCAAGTCGGCCGCGCGCGTTGCCGTGCAGACGGTCGCGAATCTCCGCGATCAGTGCGTCCAGTGTCAGGCCCGCGTCGCCGATCAACTGATAGTCAGACTGCAGGTCCTTGTTGACGTCCGCGGGATCGAGCGTCGCGTGAATGAACTTGCGATCTGGCCCGACGGCGGGCATGCGCACGCCGAAGTTCGTGGTCGCGAACGAGCAGCCGATGCCGAGCACAACGTCCGACTCGTCCAGAAACTGGCGCACGGCGCGGTTGTGCGAGCCGCCGCCGCTGCCGAGCGCGAGCGGGTGCGTTTCGTCGAACGCACTTTTGCCTTCGAGACTGGTCGTCACTGGCGCTTCGAGCAGCTCCGCCAGCGCTTTCAGGTTTTCCCAGGCCTTCGCGTAATGGACGCCCTGGCCGGCGTAAATCACCGGCCGCGCGGCGCCAACCAGCACCTCCGCGACGCGCGCGACCTCGCGCGGATCGGGCGCGCTGCGCAGTCTCGGGGCGGACGTGTAGCGCAGTGGCTCGGCGACCTCCTCGGTCATCACGTCAGTCGGGAACTCGACCAGGACTGGCCGGGGACGGCCGTTGCGTACCTGCGTCCAGGCACGCCGCATGATGTCCGGGATCTGCTCGGCCTGGGTAACCTGCTCGATCCATTTGGTGACGTGGCTGAAGTTCAGGTAGGCGCTGAAGTTCGGCGGGATCTGGTTGATTCGACGTGCGTAGCCGCCTGGCAGGACGACCATCGGCACCGAGTCACCGTAGGCCTGGGCGACGCCGCCGAACGCGTTTTCCGTGCCCGGACCATGCTGCATGGCGAAGACGCCGATCTTTTCTCCTGACGTCACGCGGCTGAGCGCGTCCGCCATATGGAGTCCGACGCGTTCCTGGCGCACGATGATGGTGCGGATATCGGCCCGTGCGGCGGCCTCGATGATTGGATTGACCGGGTAACCAATCAAGAAAGACACGCCTTCTCGTTTGAGGATCTCGGCGACGGCGTCTGGGGCCTTCATAACCGTCCAGTCTACGTCGCGCCGCGGCGCAGGCTGGTCCGCGGAGCGCGAAGGCTCCGCGGGCTGACCTGTTGCGTCCACATTGTTCAACTTGCAAGTTGATTGCCGTGGCTACTCGAGCGGCAGCACGCGTGAGTACTTCGAGCCGAATAAACGACGTGTACTGAATTCGCGTCGCGTGCGGGTCATCGTGCCCGCCATGAGCAGGCGAATCACGCGACCGCGATGCCCGCGGAACGGCTCCAGCAGCTCGAGCATGCGCTCGTCCGAGCCGCGCCGCTCGCCAGCCAACACCCGCGTCACCAGGTGCGGCACGTGCAGGTCACCCACGAGCACCGCGTCCGCGTCGCCGAGCGCGATCAGACCGATGCGTGCTGCCGTCCACGGGCCGACCCCGGGAATGGTTCTCAACCGCGCGTACGCCTCCGCGAGCGGCAGTTGCTGCGCGTGCTCGAGCCGGTGTGCCACGATCGCCAGGCGTTTGATGATCGTTGCGCGCCGCTCGTCGATCCCGAAGCGGCGAAACGTGTGAAAGGGAGTTGCCGCGAGACGTTCCGGCGCCGGCGGCACCCGCAAGCCACGCGGCGGTCCCGGCGCCGGCTCGCCCAGCGAGTACACGAGGCCACGCCAGCTCCTCCACGCGTCCTGGGTTGCCACGCGTTGCTCGACCGCGACGCCGATCGCGGTTTCGAACACCGCCTGGTTGCGGCCGATCCGCAAGCCGGCATGGCGCCTGGCAAGCTCCCGGACAAACGGCACGCAGGGGACGAAACTGGACGGGTCGTCGAAGGCGCCGCACAGAGCGGGCGCGCGTTCGACGAGAACGTCGGAGCCCGGGCCCCAGGCGTCGACACGGATGCGCCCATCGGGTTGGACCTCCAGGCGTTCGGTCGCCAGGCCGAGCGGTGTGCGTGTGGCGCGCCAGAACGCGCCGTCGAGGAACTTGATGCTCGGGTCCATCGGCCCGAGGCGCGCCCCGGACAGCGTTTCGCGAAGGTTGAGGCGCCCGTCGATCGAGAAGGTCGAGCTCGAGTCAGGAGGCTGGAGCGTCCCCGGAGCAGTACCGCTAATCAGGGTCAACCCCTCACCCCCTGACCCCCTCTCCCGCAGGGAGAGGGGGAGTTGAGCAAAGGGATTTCAAGGGGCGAAGCCCCTTGGCCCCTCTCGAAAGAATTCCCCCTCTCCCTGGCGAGGGAGAGGGGGTTAGGGGGAGTGGGTCGAAACTCCACACGGAGTTGCGCCGCCAGCTCTAGGAAACGACTGCACTCGCAGGCTCTCGGGTGGCAACTTTCAGATGCCGGTCCAGGAAGGCGAAAACCTTCTTCCACCCGTCCACCGCCTGCTCCTGGCGATACCCAGGCCGATCGGTCGCGAAAAACCCGTGGCCAGCGCCATCGTAGCGGTGAAACTCGTACTCCTTGCCGTATTTTTGCAACTCCGCTTCGGTCCGGTTGACCTGCTCCACATCTGGATTCGCGTCGTCGTTGCCAAAAATTCCAAGCAGCGGCATGTGCATCCGCGACGTGAACTCGATCGGCGCGTGCGGATTTCTCTCGTTCAGTCCTTCGGGTCCAACAATGACACGTCCACCCCAACAGTCGACCGCCGCATCGAGCCCGTCCACGGTGCAGGCTGCCAGATATGCCTGCCGGCCACCGGAGCAGAACCCGATCACACCGACTTTGCCGTTGGCGTTTGGCTGCATTTTCATGAGCTTTGCCGCGGCGCTGAGATCACCCATCACCTGTTCATCCGGCATGCCACCCGCGGAACGCGCCGCCGCCGCAAGGTCGTCCCACGCGCCAGGCCCCAGACGCGAAAACAGATGCGGTGCGATCGCGGCATAGCCGCGATGCGCGAGCTTGCGGACGACCTCCTGGGTCCACTCGTCCCAACCGGGCATGTGGTGGAGTACGACCATGCCAGGCACGCTCGCAGCCCCGATCGGTCGCGCGGCGTAGGCTTCCAACTGATCGCCTCGGTGACCGTACAACGCGATGGTTTCCGCAATCATGCCCTCATACATTGGCTGCTCTCCTCCGCAGTGCGTCTGGATTCACAACGTCGCTCGTATCCCCATCGAGAAACTTGATGACTGCCCGGGTCAGGTTGTCGACCATCATTCCGAAATTTCTGTCGGTGCCCCAGCCGATGTGCGGAGTCAAGACGACGTTGTCCAACTTCAACAGCGGATTATCAACAGGCAGCGGCTCCACGTCGTAGACGTCCAGGCCGGCGCCGGCCAACGGCCCGCGCTGGAGAGCCTCGACCAGCGCCGTTTGATCCACGATCGGCCCGCGTGCGATGTTGATCAAGTAGCTGCCGGGCTTCATCGCCCGCAGCTGGGCGGAGCCAACGAGGCCGCGCGTCATATCCGACAATCTAGTAGAAACAAACAACACGTCCACCTGCGGGAACAGCTCTTCGAAGCCAACCATCCGGACACCACTCTGCGCTGCCCGCTCAGGCGTCAGGGTCGGACCCCACGCAATGACTTCCATCTGGAGCGCCTGCGCCAGACGAGCCATGTGACGACCGATATTGCCCAGGCCGAGAATACCGAGTGTCAAGCCGCTCAGCATTCGCGTGGGCGGCGCCATCCAGTCACCTGTCCGCACGCGATGATCATTGTGCGGAATGTCACGCGCGAGTGCGAGCAACAGCGCCAGTCCAAGCTCCGCCACCCCTACATGGCTGCCTGGTTGGCCGCCCGCGGCGATCAGGGCGATGCCGCACTCGGTGGCCGTCTCGGCATCCACGTTGGGACTGATGCGCCCGGTCTGCGCGAGCAGCCGCAGCCGGTCGGCCGCGCGGAGGACAGGAGCATTCAGCACGGTCCGCTCGCGGTTGGCGAAGGCGATGGTCGCCCCACGCAGCCGGTCGACCACGTCCTGCTGGCCTGCCGCCGGCGTGTCATACACGACGACTTCGCCGTAGGCCCGCAGGCGGTCGAGGGCTGGCTGACCCGACCAGAATCGCGTCCAATCATCGAGGACGACGATCCGCTCGCCGCTCATGGCGTGTCCTCCTTCAGCATTTCGAAAGGCAACGGTAGCACGCTACGGATGCGCCATCCTGGGCGGGGGGTATATCGTAGTCACTACCTGGGAGGTAACGGTATCGTTCCCAGGTTGCTCAACTTCTCGAGACGGGAGGATCGCCAATGAGGGGGCGTCTTTTGCTTGGGTGCGCAGCGGTTGCGTTGCTGTGCTTGTCCTTGTCGAGCCCGGTTGCGGCCGACACGAATCAGACCGTGCGAATCGCAAAGATCTCGATACCCGGTGTCCCGCTCACCAGCTTCGACATCAGTTGGACTGACCCAACCACCAGCAAGTACTTTCTGGCCGACCGGTCGAACAAGAGCGTCGACATCGTCGACATGCGGTCGAATGAAGTGATCGGTCAGGTCGGCGGCTTCATCGGGTTCACCGGCAACAACGACACGTCTGGGCCGGACGGCGTGGTGACCACCTCGCATGACGAGCTGTGGGCCGGCGACGGCGACAGCACTGTCAAGGTCATTGACCTGCGCGGTCCTTCGATCGTCGCGGTGATCTCGACGGGCGGTAAGAAGCGTGCGGACGAGATGATCCAGGACGGAGTCGATAATCTGGTCGCGGTCGCCAACAACGCCGACGATCCGCCATTCCTCTCAATCATCTCCGTGGGCACGCGTTCGGTGACGCACAAGATCCTGTTCCCAGACGCGACGGATGGCATCGAGCAGCCGGCGTTCGATCCGGCGACTGATCTGTTCTACCTGGCCGTTCCGGCGACAGAGGCGCACCCGGGCGGTGAGATCGCCGTCATTGATCCGCATACGGGTACGGTCATGAACCGTTTCGTATTGCCGGCGTGTGTTCCGCACGGCCTCGTCCTCGGTCCGGGCCACAACATGCTCGCGGGCTGCAACGGCAGCGTGCACACCGTGGTCTTCGATGACACGACCGGCGCTATCACCGGTGACTTCCCGCAGACCGGCGGTGGCGCGGATGAGGTCTGGTACAACCCGTCGAACGGCACCTATTACACCGCGGCGAACGTGCTCCAGCGGTTGGGTGTCATCGACGCCAACAGGCCCGTGTTTGTGCAGAACGTGCAGGCGGGGGTGAACTCGCACTCGGTTGCGGCTGATTCGGTGTCCAATCACATCTTCGTGCCGATCTCCGCACCCGATCCGTCGTGCCCGCGTGGCTGCATCGCGGTGTACGCGCCAGTCCCAGGGAGCGTTACGAGCCCCTAGTCAAACCCGGCGCAAGTTCCGTCCGGAGTTTCGACCCACTCTCCCCAAGGGGATTTCAAGGGGGGATTTCAAGGGGCGAAGCCCCTTGACCCCCTGTCGACTGGAGTCTCGACCCACTCCTCCCAAGGGGGATTCAAGGGGCGAAGCCCCTTGACCCCATCGATTGAACTCCCCCTCTCCCTGCCAGGGAGAGGGGTTTTATCAAGGGGGGTGATGGTTGACCCCCCGTACTACCTACCTTTGCAAGCCCAGGACGGCGTTAGCCAGGTCGCGGAGCTCCTCACACATGGATGTGGGGGGCTCCGCTGGGCGTACCACAAATTTCGAAAATCCCACCTCTATATAGCGCTGCAGCAGCTCACGTAACGCCGCGAATCCAACCGGGATCACCGAAGCCGGGTCCAGGTCTGGCCGTCGCCGCTGAATCCTGAGTCGCTGCGACTCGGAAATCTCACTTCGGGCGTAGGTCAGGCTGATGCCGAAATGCTCCGGGTCCACCCGACGACCCGCCTGCGCGGCATGCGCCTCGATCGCGTCGCGGCCCGCCGCCGCTTCTTGTGGTGTGCAGAGGCTGGGCAGCCAGCCGTCTGAAAGCTCGCCCGCGCGGCGGAGCGCGCTCCGCGCATTCCCGCCAAGCCAGACTTCGAGTGGATTCTGGACCGGCTTCGGTGACACCGTCAGGTCCTCGAAGCTGAAACGCGGTCCCTGGTGCGTGACCCTGTTCTCGGTCCACAATCGCCGAACCAGTGGCAAGACCTCTTCGATGACGGCCCCGCGTTCGCGCACGGGGACGCCGATGGCTTGCGATTCCACGCCGTCCGCGAGGCCGGGCACGAACACCAGCAGGAGTCGCCCGTTGGACAGCCGGTCGATGGTCGCCAGCTCTTTCGCGAGGCGGACCGGATTGCGGCCGGTGGCCAGGAGCGTGGTGCCGAGCTTGAGTTTCCTGGTCACACCGGCCGCGTACGCCAGGCCGGCGAGCGTGCCCAGGACTGGCGTGCTCAGGACTTCTGACAGCCACAGCGAGTCGAAGCCGCAGCGCTCCATCTCCTGAACGCTCTCTGTAAACCAGTTGGGCTCGTCCGCCGTCGCCGCGCCGAGGCCAACGCCAATTCGAACTTTCACAGTCGTCCTAGCCTACGGCACTCGTAGC
>JAFAPL010000763.1 GCA_019247135.1 Chloroflexota bacterium
GGATTGAACAGACGCACCGGTTGACCGCCAGGATGGAGTTGGACGGTTTGAGCGGTGCCCTTCGAGAGATTGCAGCGGAAGCACGCCAGGGCGAGATTATTCAGATCGTCGGTGCCACCGGTCGCCAGTGGAACGATGTGCTCAACGTGAAATTCCTTACCCGACAGTTCCTCTGGCGCGAGGCAGTATTCGCAGCGGTGATTCGCACGCGCGGCGACCTGCGAGTAGAGCCGGTGACCTGGCCTAGCCGGCGGCACGGCGTCGTGTCGTCGCTTCGCGTCCAGCGGCGATCACGTCGTCGACCTGTTCCCTGCTCAGCCGTCGTCCACCAAACTGCGCGACCAGGGCCTTGCTGAGCGCGCGTTTGCGCAGGCGGCCGCGGTTATCGAAGGCTTCCGGGTGCTCGCGGCGCAGTCGCTGTTCGAGACGGTCGATGGTCGCCGCATCGTTTTGGTCGGCCTCATCCAACATTTGTGCGAGCTGCGCCGGGTGCGCGCCATTGGCGAGCGCACGCGTGGCCGAACGAGCGCGATCGATGGCCTCCTGTGTTCGCGCCAGATCGCCGGCCGGGATCGCCACGAACGGATCGCCCAGGGTGATACCGAGCTCGTCGAGCACTGGCAGCAGCAGATCGAAGTTGACCGACTTCAGAGGACGATCCGACACCAGCCGGTCGAGGGCTCCTCGGCTGACGCTGATACCGCGCGCGGCAAGGCGCCGCCGCAGCTCTGCGACGCCAAGGCCTTGCTCGCGCATCGTGCTGCCGATCGTGCTGATCACGTGCACGTCGCCGGTCATCCCTTTGCTCCTTGCCAAGTTTAGCATCGCAGGTGTGAAACATGGAAGCATGTGCCGGCGGGCTGCGCCCGGCGACTGAGTCGAAGTTCAGGCCCTGTTTTGGCTGGCTGGCGCTCGGCCTCGCAGGGTCTGGGCTTGTCATCGCACCGGTGGCGCAACACTGGGGCCTCAGTCCCTAAGTTGCAGCAGAAATGCGAGTACCCCACCTAGCAGTGTCGCGCCCAGCGCAAGAAAGGGGTCCCAGCCAAGGAACACCAGGACTCCAAAGATCAGCAGCGACACCACAAGCTCGAAGACGACGCGGCGCAACAGGAACTGGCGCCACACCGTGTCCTCCGTTTCCGTCAGCGTTCTGTTGACGGCTCTCGATGATCGAACCTGATCATGGTCCTCCACCGCCGCCGCCACAGTTGGACCAGGCCATTCTCCTGGCGAATCAAATCGCGGGGCGACCGGCGCGCGCGCGCGCGCGCCATCTGGTCGCGTTTTCTGTCCCGCGACGATAGGCCGGCTATTACGCCGAAACCCACGAGCGCCGCGAAGTAGACCGCCAGGAGGTACCAGGTCCAGCCAATCTTGAGACCCACGAGCTCGCATGAAATCGCGATGAGAACCATGATCTCGAGCTGGCGTCGCGTGCTCAGCACTCGGAGTCCACCCCAACGGCTTCTATCGCATCTCCGAGCGTAGAGGAGTCGGGGTCGCTCGCTGGTCCACTCGCGCGATGCTCGACTTCGCGAACGGACACGACGCTTTCGACATCGTCGGTGCACCACTCCGTCGGACAGTGGCATTGGTCCCTATCGCACTCGCTCTGTATGAGGCCAAGCGCAGCCGCAGTGCTGGCGGCCTCAACACGTACCGTGTGCGCTCCAGCACGTGTCGTCATGACCGTTACCTCAAATTCAGGCAAGGTGGTTGCTCACGTGTCGTCCTGGCTCGCGCAAACGCACCCAAAAGGCAGTTGCTCGCGTACGAGACGTGCCACGAGTTGACGAGCGCGGGCGTTGCACACCCGCTCGCGCGGGTTTCCGTTGCTCAAGGGCGCCGGTGAAGGCGTAACTGAATGAGCAGGACTTGCCATTTATCCGTTCGCGTCAAGTGCCCGCGCCGCTGCCCGCTGGGCTACGAGCCATTTTGGTGGCCGCCCTCGCCGCGGCACGTCGTCCACATGACTGGGGCGTTCGCGACGCAAGAGCCTGGTGGTGACCTCGGCGGGAACTGTGTTTCCACCGCAGTCCGGACACCGCAAACCTTCCAGCGCCACCCGTCTTAGCTCGGTGGATCCTTGCGCCTGGAAGAGTACCGTGCTTACTGGAGGCCATCGGTTGTCGAGAGCGATACCGATGCGAGAGGTGCACATGAGGCAGACGATCTCGGCGACAAAGACGGTCATCCGGGAGGAGAACTCCTCGGAGTGATACGCGGGCTCGGGAATGTGCATTCAGTCCTCCTGTTCGGCCGGCAATGCCGACATTCGCAGACACGCGAGCGGCAATGTGTATGTCACCCGTAGCTCGAGACCTCGTTTGCGCTCACGCGGGAATTCGACGCGCGCCATCCATTGCGGCTCAGGGCCGGACCTCGCGGGATTTTGCTGCGTGCGATTCGAGGACCAGAACACCAGATGGACCCGTCCGCGCCGGCCGACGCAATGGGCCCGCCGCGGAAGCGGTCCGACGACCTGGACCCAGTCACCGGCTTCAACGTGTACTGGCTTTGCGCCGAAGGCCGAATCAGTCGAGGGCTCCAACGTCGATCGGATCGCACGATGGGCTGGGCGCGGAATGGGCGCCCAACTCGCCAGTCGCGGCCCGCCAGTACCTGCACGAGCCGTTCACGCCAGGCCTGGAGGACGGCTTCCTCGAGCTCCGCGGCCGGGTTCTTCCAGTCGATCTCGTTGACGATGAGCAGATCGCCGGGATCGATGTACACGCATTTCGACCCGCGCAAGTACGGGAGGTCGCCGCGCTCCAGGTACGTCTGGAGCCGATGCCGCGGCACCTGGGCCACGCGTTCGACGTGGTGGAGCGTCCAGCCCCAGCGCTGGTATGAATGCAGGCCGAGGTCGTACAGCCGTCGATGGACCGCATCCGGGGTTCGGTTCAGGTCGCGGGCGAGTTCACTGCGCGGGATGAGCCCGACACCCTCACGGAGATACCAGTCCTCCAGTTCGCTCCAGGACTCCTGCCGCCTGTCGCCAATGTAGTGTCGGCTGTGCCGAAGCCAGACCAGCACGGGTCAAGATCCGCCAGCACATCGGGGTCTATCCACTCTTTCAGCCGCTTACCCCTGGACCACGTGTCGTATGCCCAGCCGTACCGAGCCTTGTGGTCCCACTCGAGCATGCGCAGCAGTTGCTGCTTCAAATCCGAGTCGCGGTACTTCGACTGTTACGGATCATCACGGACAATGCATTTGGCGCACATGATCGCCGCCGCGTAGAACCAGTTGATGCACTCCAGGAAGTCATCCTGGGTCGGTGGCAGCGCTTCCGATGGCTTGGCGGAGGGTAGATGAGTGGCAACACCATCTTTATCCAGGAGCACCTGGAATGGCCGTTGGTATCTCGTGGTCTCGAGCGCGTGCACCGGAGCGACCATGAAGTCGATCTTGCTGCCAACGTAATAGACCAGTCGTGTCGGATGCCACTCCG
>JAFAPL010000106.1 GCA_019247135.1 Chloroflexota bacterium
ACGAATGCCTTCTCGATAACGCGGCCCTTCCAGGTTGGAGCAAACCAGTTGGGGCGGAAGCGGATTGCGCCGCCTTCGTGCGCGAACGGATCCTCCACCTGATTTCCGCCGTCCTCCCAGCTGAACGCCAGCATCGGGCGCGGCACCGAGCTGTGATTGGGCATGCCACGGTGCCAGAGGTTCGAAACGCGCACCAGGACATCGCCGGCTTCCGAGATGACTCGCTTGTGCTCACGGGCTTTGCGTTCGAGCACGAACTGCCAGTACTTGTAAAACCTGCGGTGAGTTCCGGGCACCACATCCGTCGCACCGTTGACGAGATCGGTATCCACGACCGAGATGTTCGCGATCATGAATTCGTTTCGATAGGTGCGGTCCATGTGATATTGCTGGGCATGGCTGCCTGGCATGTTGAAGTTGCAGCCAACGTTTGGTTGACGCAGCGGCCTGGACGAGAGGGCCTCGATCAGGTCCACGATACCGTAGTCGACGAGCGCCTGATAGGCGAAGCGAGCAGCCTCACCTGGATAGCAGTTGAGGTGGCCGCTGAGCTGGCCGCCGCCCGCGAACAGTTCTCCGGTGCGCTTCTGGCGTTCGAACTCATTCGCGATCTTCGCGTGCAGCTCGGCCAACTGGTCGCGTGGAACGACGTTCTTGATAACGACGTAGCCGTCCGCTGCGAACGCACGCTTGTAGCTATCGAATTGGGCGTCCGACATGCGCTCTCGAACGGAAGGCTCGTTCGGGATGGTGCGGCTGAGTGTTTGCGTCATCGTCTGCATTTACCTCGATACCGTGCCTCATGCTCGTGCTCGTGCGGCACGGTGGCAGTTGACTCGCGGTTGAGAGGCTGTTACCTCACCCCCCGGGGCGCGCACGCGGCTGGGTGTTGGCCGCGAATTTCAGGAGCGCCTGCGCGGTGATACAGGCCCACAATCCTTCTGGCACCAGATCAAACGCATGGCGCGCGAAAGGCAGTTCGATCAACTCCGCGCGAGCGCCTGCCCGGCGCAATATCCGGTACAGGCGCCGGCTGTGCTCGACCGGCACGGATGTATCCGAGCGTCCGTGAATCAAAAGTGTTGGCGGCGCATCGCCGGGCACGCGCTGGACGGGCGACGCGCTCTGGTAGGCCGCACGGTTGTCAGCCGGAGGTCCACCAATCAGCGCATGCAGGCCTTCTCGCAAGTCTCTGCCCTGCTGCCCACGCGCGTGCTGGTATAGCTGGACGAGGTCCGTAGGAGCATAAAGCGCGACAACACGCCAGGGCCGGAGTGCGACGTCCGCGGTGTACGCGGCCAATAGCGCCAGGTGACCGCCCGCGGATCGGCCCAGAATCACGATGCGTTGCGGGTCGATGTTGAGCTCAGCCGCATGTTGTCGCACGTACGAGATGGCGGCTTTGATGTCGTCCACTGCGGCCAACCAGTCGCGCTCGGTTGCGAGGCTGTACTGGATATCGGCGACGAGGAATCCGTGCGCGGCAAGCCATCGACTGAATGGCGCATTTTCACCTTTATCGCCGTGTCGCCACGCCCCACCGTGAACGACAACGACACCCACTCGTGATGTATGACCGCCAGTCGGGGCGTAGATATCGGCGTTGAACTGCCGGCCCTTTCCTGACGCGAACACCACAGTTCGGGGCGCAAGCCTGGCGTCAAGTCGGCCACGCAGGCCGTCAGCGGGTGAGACGGAGAGCTCGTGCTCGCGTGCGGTGCGCAGCGCGGACGCACTCACCAGTAGGCTGCCTGCGGAACTGATCAGACTCAGCAAGCCAGCCAGTCGTCCCAATTTGCCGCCAGCATGAAATCCGGCCGGAGGCGAGAGCAACACTCCGAGTGCGCCGAGCGCTGCCGAGCGGGGCAAGCTCGCACCGCACACCAGCGCGTAATAGCCGAGCCTGCCTGGAGCGCAGGGCGCCAGAGCGAGGGCCAAACACGCAGTTGACCCGATTCCGCACAGGCCGCTCAGCGCCGTACGCCAGTCCATTCAACACGCCACACCGGACCGTCGTCCGGCCCGTTTGATCAGTGTCGGTCGAGGACGGTTGGCGCGGTTGGGGCGAACACCGTTTGCATCGCCGGAATATCCACCACCATGAGAAGCGCCATCACGACCGCGCAGGAGATCACGGCGGCCATCAAAGCGCGCTCTTTGTAAAGGCTCTCCGGATTCTGGGCCGCGCTGTGCTGCTTGAACGCGAGTGACAGGTAGATCGCCATGACCAGGGCTACTAATGGGAACGCGATGATGAGCTCCAGTCTGTAGCGCCTGATG
>JAFAPL010000947.1 GCA_019247135.1 Chloroflexota bacterium
GAGGTGGCGCGACTCATCGGACGGGGCCTCACAAGTGCCGAGATCGCCGACCGGCTGGTGATCACCCCCCGCACCGCCGACACCCACGCCGACAACATCCGCAGCAAGCTCGGCCTGCGCTCGCGGACCGAGATCGCGAGCTGGGCCACGGCCCACGGCCTGACCTCGTCCGACCCCCAGGGCGGCTGAGCCGCGACTCGGCGGCGCGGTTCCCGGTTTGGCAAATGCACCGCGCCGGCTGGTGGGCCAGATGCGCCTGTTCAGTGCGGCTGACACCGTAGGCGCGTCGCGGACCTCAACATACGGCCTCCGAATACGGTGCATTCACGATGGGCAATCGAGGCGCTTGCCGCAGGCTGGGGTCATCCCAACAACAACGAGGAGTAATCCCATGTACCTCAGGCTCCGACGCCCTCGCCTGCGTCCATTCCGTTCCGTCGTACTGGTTGCGGCCCTGCTGGCCACGACGGCCACGAGCACTCCCATCAGCCACGCCAGCGCCTCGGCATACGCCTCGGCCTACAAGGATCCGACCGGCGACGACGTGGTTGCCCACGTCACCAGCACGTCCGCACCCGTGGCCTTTCTGAAGGCCCCGCCCACCACCTGAGCATCCCTGCCAGGTGCCTCCCGATCCAGGAGTTCCTTCGATGTTTCGGCTCTCACGCGCGCTCGCCAGCGCGCTCCTGCTAACCATTGCCAGCGTGGCGCCTAGCGCGGTCCACGCTGCCCCCAACACTCCCGCCCTCACCCCGGCGGGCCTACACCGACCGACGTTCAGAGGCGGCCCGCACTCGCCCACGCCCGCACATCGTGCCGCGCCCAGTAGCCGCCCGAAGCCGAGCACGCATACGCCTCGAGCCGCGGCTACTCGGCGCCCCGGAGCAGCCGTGGCCACCGACGCCACGATCAGCTCCAGCGTGCCGGCCGACTTCAATGGCGACGGCAAGCCTGACCTGGTGTACGTCAACTCGAATACCGGCGAGATGAAGGTCGTCTACATGGATGGCGCCACTCAGCTGGGCCAGGACACCCTCGGCCAGCTGGGTCAGGACTGGTGGCTGGCGGCCGTGGCCAGCTTCGACGGCGACGGCCAGCCCGACCTCTTCCTCCGCAACTACGTCACCGGCGAGAACCAGGTCTGGCTGATGAACGGCATCAACCAGGTCGACACCGTCGTGCTGCCGCCCGTGGCCGACACCAACTGGGTGCTCAGCGCGGCGGCCGACTTCGACGGCGATGGCCAGACGGACCTGGTCTGGAGGAATTACCAGACACACGAGGTTCAGCTGTGGCTGATGAACGCCGGCAGCCTTGTCAACACCGTCGCCCTGCCACTCGCCGCTCCGGACTTTCAACTAGAGGCGGCAAGCGACCTCAATGGCGACGGCCAGGTTGACATCGTCTGGGACAACCCCTACCGGGCGGAGAACGACGTCTTCCTGATGAACGGCACCAGCGTCGCCACCAACAGCGATCTGACCAAAGGAGTGGACACCAACTGGCGCATCAGTGGCAACCCGTACGTGAGCCCGGATGGCCACCCCGGGCTCATCTTCCGCAACTATCTGACCGGCCACAACGAGGTCATGGTCTTCAACTGGAGCTCGTCCGACCCAACCAGGCCCACTGTCGACTCCGCTCGCAGCTTCGACCTGCCCGCCGAGCCCGACACGAGCTGGCGCCTGGTCGACCCGGTCGGCGTCGACCCCCGGACCATCATGAGTGCCCAGGAGGTCCTGTACCTGGAGGCCGAGGATAACGCGCTCTTCAACGGCGGTTACAACAACTGGGACGGCGACGCCTCGCGGCTGCGCAGCAAGGATGGCCAGCTGGCGCTGCCTGGCCCCAGCTTCGCCTACCCGCCGCGCGCCGCGACCGGCGCGATGTACCAGTATCGGAAGCAGCAGCTCGAACAGATCGTGCATGGCATGCGCATCCAGATGGATGCCCAGATCCTCCCGCCGCTCGGCTCTGGGTTCAAGATGTTCGACTCCCAGACCGGCCACACGGCGCTGTTCGCCGCCACGGGCGAGAAGCTGTACGTCGAATCGATCGACGTCTGGCCCTGAGCACACTCTGATCCCGTTCTATTCCTGGTCGCCGCGGTCGCACCCAGCGTGTACCGCGGCGATCGGGCGTCTATGCTGGCGGCTCGGCTCCTCACCAGTCGCGCGTTTGACCACAGCCTCCGCCAGCCCACTGGCTGACGGTTCGACGAGCGGGCTGTTGGCACCTTGTGAGTCAATCACATATATTCGCCTCACGATTGGGGGATTCGGCCAGTGCGCTTGGGAATTACGCCCAAGATACTTGAGCGCGTGCAGAACTATGTACTGGTCTACACAGGTGGGACTGGAATGGGCCAGGACGAGGGCGCGATCATCACGGCGGACAGCCTTCAGCAGGCTGCGGAGTCGCCTCGAGGGTGTCCCATTGTGACGGGCGGAGACAGCGTCGAGGTCTACGAGACGTTCCCCGTGCTGTGAGCGTGGACATCTGGTCCACGATTCACGCCGAGCGCGCCGCTCTGGCGGATGACCTGGAGACGCTGACCGACGCTCAATGGGCGACGCCGTCCCTGTGCAATAGCTGGAGCGTGCGCGATGTGCTGGCCCACATGACGGCGACAGCCAGGATCACCCCGCCCGCCTTCTTGGTGAAGATGCTCACCTCGGGCTTCAGTTTTCAGAAGCTGCAGGCGAGAGACATCGCCATCGAGCGCGGCACCTCGCCCGCCGACACGTTGGCCAGGTTCCGATCGCAGATCACCTCGAGCCGCCACCCACCCGGGCCGAACGACTCGTGGTTGGGCGAGGTGCTGGTGCATGCCGAGGACGTTCGACGCCCGCTGGGTATCCGCCACGCGTATCCAGTCGAGGCGAGTGTCCAGACCGCCAACTTCTACAAAAATTCCAACTTGCTCATTGGCGCCAGGTCACGCATCGAAGGCCTGCGGCTGCGCGCCACCGACGCCGACTGGGCGCACGGGACAGGCCCGGAGGTCTCTGGACCCATCCACGCTCTGGTCATGGCCATGACGGGTCGCGCCGCGGCGCTCAGCGACCTGGCCGGCGACGGGCTGACCATCCTCGAGTCGCGCTGCCGATGAACATATCCCGCTCTCCCGAAGCCGAAACGGCGGCTTAGCGAGCGGGCCGCGCTGCTGCGCGTTCGTCTGATTCGCCCGGGGCCAGGCCCAGCTCGACGGCGCGCGCGGCGAGTTGGGAGCGCGAGTGCACGTCAAGTTTGTCGAGGGCATTCTGCAGGTGGTTGGCGGCGGTCTTCTCGGCGATCACCAGTACCTCGGCAATGCGGCGATTCGAAAGGCCCTGGGCCGCCAGTCGGGCAACCTCGCGCTCGCGCGTGGTCAGTTCGGACCGCACGGTTGCGCGTGGCCCACTCAGTCCTGCGGCTGGCACCGTGCCGCGTAGTACCTCCTCCAGCAGCGGCTCGGCGCCGAGCGCAGCGCCTGCCGACGACTCGTCCCGCCAGGCGTGGGGACTCAGGGCTGCCTGCGCAATTCTGGTCCAGTGCTGCGCGTCCGCGCGGTTGGACGGCCACATGGCGCTGCCCAGCGCCTCGAGGGCAGCTTCGCCAGCTCCCAGCAGACGTGCCGCTTCGGCCGGTCGCCGCTCGGCCGCCCGCACGCATCCAAGCCCGATCAAGCACTCGGCCACACCTCGCTGGTCGCCAACACGCCGAAACGCGGCCAGCGCCTCCGTGAAACGGGCGGCGGCGGGCCCGGTCTGGCCTTCGGCGAGCGCGACGTAGCCCAGGTTGTGGGTACGCGACGGGTCCTGTCGCAGACCGAGCGTCTCGAACAACCGGATGCTCTCCTCGTACAGCGGCCGTGCGCGGGGATGGGTCCCGCGCATCCGCTCCACGTCGCCCAGTTGGCTCAGCAGCATCGCTACGTTCCACAGGTCGCCCGCCGCCCGCGCCATGCGTATGGCCTCACCGAGCTCGGCAGCCGCTGCCGACAGGTCGCCGTTTCGCAGCGCGCGGGATGCCCTGAACTCCGCCGCGCGCACCTCATACCACGGCCGGCCCACGCGCCGGGCGAGTTCGAACATCACCTCGACATACGGTTGGGCGGCGTCGACCCGCCCCTGGAGCTGCAGGAGCAAGGCCTGCCCGCTGTGTGCCTCGAGCACCAGCGCATCGTCTCCGAGGTCACGGGCAATAGGCAGGCTCTCATCCAGGGCAGACTGGGCCACGGCGTACTTACCGCGTAAGGCGGCCGTGATCGCCGCCCCGTGCAGCGCACGCGCCCGCTCTCTGTTGTGGCGCTCAGCGCCAGGGAACCGCAGGGCGCGTTCGAGCCACTCCTCGGCCTCGATCCAGCGATCGTGCAGCAGCCAGGACCACCAGAGCGTGCCCACGAGGCGCAGCGCGGCGTCGGCGTCGGCGGACTCCACAGCCCAGACCAGCGTCGAGCGTACGGCGTCGTGTTCGCGCTCAGCCCACCGCAGCCAGTACGCCTGGTCGGGCCCGCGCAGCGCCGCGCCAGCTTGTTCGGCTTGCCCCAGCACCCAACTCATCAGGCGGTGGCGGATGAGGGTTTCCTCGCCCCGATCGAGCAAGCGCTGGTCGCCGTACGCGCGCAGGCTATCCAGGAGACGATACCGCCGCTCGCCGGCATCATCGACGCCAGCCACCACGAGCGACTGGTCAACGAGCCGGTCAAGACCATCCAGCACGCTCCCCGGCTGCACGCCGCACACGGCCTCCGCGGCGGCGAGCGCGAAGCTGGCAGCAAACACGGAGAGCCAATCGAACAGACGGCGGTCGTCTGGGTCCAGCAGGCCGTAGCTCCAGGCGATGGCCGCCTCGAGGCTACGCTGGCGGGCCGGCGCCGTTCGTCTGGCGCCGACGAGCAGGTGGAAACGATCGTCGAGCCGGCCGCGATCTGCTCGGGGGCGAGTGCGCGCGTACGCGCCGCCGCCAACTCCAGCGCCAGCGGCAGACCGTCGAGGCGGCGGCAGATCTGCGCGACCGCCGCCGCATTGGACGGGGTCAGCGAGAAGTCCGGGCGAGCCGCTTGCGCCCGCTCGACGAACAGACGCACCGCGTCGATCTTTGCCACGTGCTCGAGTGGGCCTGCCACCTCGTCCGGGGTGGGCAACGGCGACACCGGCCAGGCGATCTCGCCTGGTACGCCGAGCGGCTCGCGACTGGTGACCAGCGCACGCAGCCGGGGGCAGGTCTGCAGCAGTCGTTCGAGCAACTCGGCGCACGCCTGGACCAGGTGCTCACAGTTGTCCACCACCAGCAGGACCCGGCGCGAGCCGAGCGCCCCAATCAGGGTCTGAGCCACTGGGCGGTCGGGTGATGAGGGGACGCCGACCGCGGCGGACACCGCCGCTGGAACGAGCGCGCCGTCGCTGACGGAGGCGAGTTCAACCAGCCACACTCCGTCCGGGACATCTGCCACCAACGCCCTGGCGACCGCAAGCGCCAGTCGAGTCTTGCCGACGCCGCCGGCGCCGACCAGCGACACCATCCGCTGCTCGCGCAGGAGGCCAGCTACCTCCGCCTGGTCGTGTTCGCGGCCGATGAGCGACGTCAGATCTTCGGGCAGGTTGTGCTGTCCAATGCCGCGACTCATCGCCCCTCGTCAGCTCACCCTACGCGAAAATTGGGTGGGAACCGGGTAATTCTGCCCAGGGCAGCCGCGGAGGTCAGGCGTAGGTTGGAGCGCGATGACCCTCACCACCTTCGCATCGCAGGCGGCCGTGCCTGCGGATCGCGATGAAACATTTGCGAGCCCGGCCAGCGCCGAGCAGATCGAACGGACCGCTCGAGCACTGACGGCTCACGGATTCGGCGTGGAAGTGCTGGACGATGCCCAGTCGGCCCGCGCCCGCATCGCCGAGCTGCTGCCCGAAGGCTCGGCTGTCTTCACTGCCGCGAGCGAAACGCTGCGACTCTCGGGCATCGCGGACGACATCAATCGATCGGGCCGCTACGCCGCAGTCAACCCCCTGGTCCGGTCGCTCGACCGCGCGACGCAGGGCGCCGAGATCCGCCGCCTGATAGCCACACCCGAGGTCGTGGTGGGCAGTGTCTCGGCCGTAACCCAGGACGGCACACTGGTCGCCGTCTCGGCCAGCGGCAGTCAACTGCCCGCCTATGCCGGTGGTGCAGGCCGGATGATCTGGATCGTCGGCGCACAAAAGATCGTGCCCGATCTCGCCACGGCCCTGCATCGGATCCAGACGTACGCATATCCGCTTGAAGATGTGCGCGCGCGTGCCACCTATGGCCGACCAAGCGCCATCAACAAGGTGCTCATCGTAAACGCAGAACCGCTCGCCGGTCGCACGACCGTGCTGCTGCTCCGAGAAGCGATCGGCTTCTAGAAGGAGAACCCAATGTCTCGTATTCCAATCCATACCCTCGAGTCGGCGCCGCTTGCGGGCCGCCCAGTGCTGGAGGCACTCGCTCGACGCTCGCCAACCGGCCAGCCGATCAACCTGCATGCCCAGATGGCGCATGCCCCGGCGGTGCTGCTCGGCTATATGACTATGCGCCAGGCGCTGGATGACCACGGCACGCTGGATCGAAAGACACGCACCGCCATCCTGCTGACTACGGCCGCAGCCGACGAGTGCGCCTACACGGTCGCGCTCAACGCGACGATTGCTCAGCAAGCCGGCTGGGACGAGCGCGAGACGCTCGCGCTTCGCACGGCACCCGCGGCAGACCCCAAGCTCGCGTCGCTGCTGGCGGTGGCGGGCCAGAGCGCCCGCAACCGTGGCCGCGTCGAGGAGGCGACCTGGCAGTCGGCGCGCGTCGCGGGCTGGACTGACGCGGAGCTGGCGGAAGCATTCGGGTTCGTCGGCCTGGCGCAGTATGTGGACAGCTTCATCAACTTCGCAGAGACAGAGCCGGACGGGTTGTTTGCGGATGCGGCCGCCGATGCCCAATCCGGCGACCGTGCGGCCACCAGCACCACACTGACGCACCTCTTGATCGTCGAGGACCAGGACCGGACGCGCGCCTTCTACGAGCAGGTTCTGGGCGCCAGCGTCGTCCGCGAGCGTGACCCGGTGATCCTCCACTTCCATAACAGCTGGATTGTGGCCAACGTCGGCGGGCTGCCCACCGACGACAAGCCACAGGTGACCATGGCACCGCCAAGCGACCCGAACAGCGCGAGCTCCGCGCTGAACGTTCGCGTGGCCGACGCACGCGCCACCTACGAGGAGTGGCGCGCACGTGGAGGCCACTTCCTGACTCCGCCGGTCGAGCGCGGCGGCGAGATCCGCTGCTACCTGCGTGATCCCGATGGCCACCTGATCGAGGTGGGCGAGATCCTGCCGGCCCGACCGTCCCCCCGATAGCCGACTCCCAAGGAGGTCGATCCGCTCATGTCTCCTCTCCGTGCGCTCCAAACCGAGCGCCCCGCCTGGCTTGTGCCCGAGCTGTTTCCATTTGAAAGCCGTTTTGTTGAGGTCGACGCCGTTTCGGTGCACTACCTCGACGAGGGCCGAGGACCGGTCCTGCTGTTTCTGCCCGGGGCGCCCAACTGGTCGTTCTTTTACCGAGGCTTCATCCAGGCGCTTCGCGACGACTTCCGCTGTGTCTGCGTCGACTACCCCGGCTTCGGCCTGTCAGCGATCAACCCGAGCGAGACGCCGACCGTACCCGGCCTGTCAGTCTTTGTCGAGGCCTTCATCCGAACGCTCGGACTCAAGGACATCATCCTGGTGGCCGGGGACGCAGGCGGTCCGATCGGGCTCGGTGTCGTCGCCCGCCATCCGGACTGGTTCACCGGCCTGGTGCTGGCTGGCACGTTCGGTTTTCCGTTGAGCGACTATCCGAGGGTCCGGCGCATGCTCCGCCTGACCGGCAGCCCGGTCGTCCAAGTGCTCCAGGAGCACTTCAACCTGTTGATCCGGTACACCGCGCACACCTTGCCCATGTCCGCCGCGGAGCGCGACATCTATCTCGCTCCGTATGCGGGCCGCGCTGCGCGGCGAAATCCGGTCCTCCTGCTGGCCGACCTGGCCGGCAACGACGCGTACATGCGGGACATCGAAGAAGCACTGCAAACGCAACTGAATCACCTGCCGGTGCTCCTTCAATGGGGCGACAAGGATCCGGTGTACGAGTTCCTGCCCCACTTCCAACGCATCTTTCCCCACGCGCACACGCTGACCATCCCAGGTGCCGGTCACTTCCCGTTCGCCGAGGCGCCGGACGAGATGATCGGCGAAATCCGTCGCTGGTGGCGCACCGTCGCCAGCGCGCCCGGGCAACGGAGGGTCTCCTGATGGCGTTCCAGTTCGTCCATCCATCCTCGCCGCCCTGTTTCTCCTGCATGGCCTGACGGTCCTGGTGTTGCCCAGACCAGTCCGCACGCAGATGGCCAGCCTGCCAGGCGGGCCACCGTTCTTCCGCTTCATAGGCTTTGCCGAAGTACTCGCCGCTGCTGGACTGACCCTGCCGCACTGGACTGGCCTGCTCGCTTGACGTCGCCCGTCGCCGCTCCCAAATCGAGGCGGCGTTACCGGCCGAGCAGGCGCGCATCCGCGAGCCGTCGTGGTCCTACCCGTATCGCAAGATTACCTGCACGGCGTGATGATTGTCGCCGCACCCGATGCAATCGGACTGGTGCTGGCCAGTCTGGGCGCGCTCGGTCGGGTTGCCGCGACGGCCATTAGAGATGGGCTCGAAATGTGCCGCCGCCCTGAATGGACTGCGACGCCTTGTTCGGCGCCCCGCATCCGCCAGCGGTTAAGCTGGACCGTCTGGGCAGAGGACGGACACGATGAAATGGCTCCGCTGGCTGAGTCCAAATCTGGCTAGCTACCAACGGAAGTGGCTCGGGCCGGATGTCATCGCCGGTGTGACGCTTGCGGCTGTCGCAATTCCCGAATGTATGGGCTACGCGAAGATCGCTGGCATGCCGGTCGTCACTGGCCTGTACACGGTGCTACTGCCGTTGGCCATCTTTGCTTTGATCGGTTCGTCACGCTATCTGGTGGTAGGCGCCGATTCCGCGACTGCCGCAATCATGTTCGCCGGGTTGAGCGCTCTGGGGCAGCCCGAATCCAACGCTTGGACACAGCTCGCCGGTGCATCGGCGCTGATCACGGGCGTGCTCCTGCTCGTGGCCGCGGTTGCACGCCTGGGATTCCTGGCGAATTTTCTGTCGCGAACGGTACTGGTTGGGTTCTTGAGTGGTGTTGGAGTAACGCTGCTGATCAGTGAGATTCCCGACATGCTGGGCGTCCCGCCCGGATCCCGCGACGTGATCGGCCGGGCACAAAGCGCCCTGACCGGGCTGCCACACACGCATGTGCCAACTCTGACGATCGCGATGGCTGTGTTGGCGATCATTCTCGTGACCAAACGCTTTGCTCCACGCCTCCCGGGAGCGCTACTGGCCGTGCTCGTCGCCACAGCGGTGACCTGGGCGGCCAATCTGGAGCAATCTGGCGTTTCAGTCGTGGGCAGCGTTCCGCCAGGGTTGCCGAGCGTCATCTTGCCCATTTCGCAGCTCGCGGCGGGCGCACCACTGCTCCCAACCGCGTTATCCATGTTCCTGGTGATCCTGGCGCAAAGCGCGGCTACCTCGCGGAGCTTCGCTCACAAACACGACGAGCCGCTGAACGAGAATCGGGATCTGGCTGCGCTCGGCGTCTCGAATATACTCGCCGCTCTTTCGGGCACATTCGTCGTCAACGGCAGTCCGACGAAAACCGCGGTGGTGGAGTCCGCCGGCAGTCGCAGCCAGGTCGCCCAGCTCGCAACGGCGGGTGTGGTGCTACTGGTTCTCCTGGTAGCGACGAGCGTCATTGCCCACCTGCCCGACGCGGCGCTAGCGGCGCTCGTATTCCTGATTGGAGCCGACCTCGTTGACCTGGCAGCCCTGCGACGCATGTATTTTCTCACGCGAGGAGCCTTCGTAGTCGCGGTGGCCACCCTGCTGGCGGTGGCGTTTCTGGGGGTGGAGCGCGGCATTTTCGTCGCGATTGGGCTGTCGATTCTTGATCATGTTCGACGTGAGTATCGGCCGAAGGATGTGCTGCTCGTTTGGTCGAAAGCCGGCCTGCGTCCTTCGCGGGCGCGCCCCGGCATGCAGTCCGCGCCTGGCGTTTTGATCTATCGGTTTGAGCGCCCGCTGTTCTTTGCGAATGCCGACTACTTTGCGGAACGGATACGCAGTCTGGTTCTCGCGGCGCCGGAGCCGGTGCGCTTCCTCGTCCTGGACCTGGTCAGCATGGACGACATCGACTACACCGGAGGGCTCGTGTTCTGCGATACGCTGCATCGGTTCGGTGCAGAGGGGCTCACGGTGGTGCTGACCGAGACGCACAGCGTGTACGACAACCTGGAGCGGTTCGGCATCATCGGATCAGTTGGACCTGAGCACGTGTTCGACTCAGTTACCGATGCGTTGCAGGCGCTCGGCGTCGCTCCAGGCGAACAGCAGCTTGACGGGCGACGAACAGCTGGCGAATCCAATGCCAGCCGAAGCATGAATGGGTAAGCTGCGGTTCAAAAGGTGGGACGCACCACGGCATGACCGATCCAGAAGAGAGCATGCTTAGCCGCTTGCGGACTCGGACGGCTGCGCTGGCGCATGCTGGCGTGCGAACGAGGCGAACGCCCGAGCGACGCCGGTCAATGCAGGTCAGATCCGTGTGGACGCACCCGCGCCACGGCGGCGGGGCAGGCCGAAGATTCGCCGCCGGAGTGGATCGAGCACCAGTGGCGGCAGCCTGGCAGCGAGCGCGAACAGACGGGCGTCCTTCCCAACCAGGTAGCGTGCTCGCGGTTTGGGTGTTTCGATGGCGTGCATGACCACGGCCGCGACCACGTCAGGATCACTCCCACCCGCGTGGCGGGCTGCAAAACGCGACGTCATGGCGCGAAAGGCGTCCGCATACAAGCGCCGTCCAGCAGGGTCGAACTGCTGCAAGGCCGCGGCGGCGTCCCGTTCGAACTTTCCGCCCGCTTCCGTGCGGATGTTGCCGGGCTCGATGAGCACGACGTGGATGTTCCAGGGTGCGAGCTCCAGCCGCAGCGCTTCGCAGAGCGCAAGCAGCGCGTGTTTGGTTGCCGCAAGCGGCCCAACGAAAGGCGGCGTGAGGCGATCGGCGATCGAGCCGATCATGATCACCCGCCCCGTGGCCTGACGGATCAGCGGCAGGAAGGTCTGAGTGACGGCGAGCTGACCATCAACGTTGACCTCGAACTGCATCCGGAATCTGTCGAGCGGAACGATTTCCAGCGGCCACGCCAGACCGATGCCGGCGTTGTTGACCAGGGCGTCGAGGCCACGCTGGCCGACGTGTTCACCGACCGCCCGAGCAGCGCCGGCAATCTGATCGTGCCGCGTGACGTCGATGAGGACCGGAGTGAGTTGGCCGCGGGCGAGGCGTTGGAGAGCCTGGCCGTCTTCGAGACGGCGGACGCCGACGAAGACGTGAAAGCCGCGGTCGGCGAGCAACAGGGCGATAGCTCGACCCATGCCGGTGGAGGCGCCGGTGACGAGCGCATGTCGATGGGTGGAGTCCACGCGTGATCCTCCTGCTTCATATGCCAACGATTGTTGGCCAACACTTGTTGGCATTGACTGTAGCTGGCTCGGGACTCGCATGTCAACAGCTGTTGGCCGACACCTGTTGGCATGAGGAAAACCGCGACCGACACGAAAGTCGCGTGTCAACAGCCGTTGGCCTACACTTGTTGGCATGAGGAAAACTGCGGCCGACACGCGCGCAGGCATCCTGGCCGCCGCCCGCGAGCGTTTCGCCAGCGACGGCTACGAGCGAGCCACCATCCGTGCCATCGCGGCCGACGCCGTCATCGATCCCTCGATGGTCATGCGCTACTTCGGCAGCAAAGAGCAACTCTTCGCGGCAGCATCGGACCTGGATCTGGAACTGCCCGATCTGACGGGTGTTCCGCTCCGCAAGCTCGGCGCCGTGCTCGCCGCCCATTTTCTGGACCGCTGGGAGACCGATGAAGGCCTGAAGGTGCTGCTCCGCACGGCTCTCAGTAATGACGTCGCGGCGGCGCGCATGAAGACGATCTTCGCCACCCAACTGACTCAGTGGATCTCGAAAGTTGCCGCGAATCCAGGTGAGGCAGCGCTCCGAGCCGGCCTCGTTGCTACGCAGGTGCTGGGCATGGCGTTTTGCCGTTACCTGCTCCAGTTGCCGCCGGTCGCGGCGATGACCCGGGCCGAAGTAGTCGCCTGGCTTGCACCGACCCTGCAGCGTTACGTCGCCGGGCCGGCTGCTGCGCGTCAGCCCCGTTCACGTACGGATCGACGCAGTCTCAGCCGTTACCAGGCTCGCTGAAAGCGAACGACGGCTGCGCCGGCTACGGGACCCACGCGCGCACCCGGCCAGTGTCACCAGCGCCGCGGCGAGCGTTGCGGCAGCGATCACCACGCTTCCGACTGTCGTGCTTGTGCACGGCGCAACGACATTCCGTATTGGCCAACGCATCATCACGCGCAGGGAGACGTTGCGCATCCAGATCGCCCGACGACTGCGCGGAAGCATGCCTTCGACTCCACCCGGTGGCAACTCCTGACACCGTGTCACGTAGTCGCGCATGAATGATTCGTAGTGCGCGAACGCCACGTCATAAGCCCTGCTCCCGATGCGGTGTCTCTAGGTTC
>JAFAPL010001077.1 GCA_019247135.1 Chloroflexota bacterium
TCGTTGTGGACACACCGCGTGGCTATGTCTTCGATGTACCAAGCCTCACTGGATGCTGCCGCCATGACGCTGCACGTACAGAAGGCTAAGAAGGCAGCCTCGGGTCGGCCGTTCTGGTTGGTGCTTGGCGATGATTGCTCACCAATCGGACCGATCGACGAGTTTCTGACATTCCACGATGTGACGGGCTCCTCGCCCAACACAGTCCGTGCGTATGCGCACCACTTGAAGCTGTTCTGGGAGTACTTGACCGACGTAGGAGTTGATTGGCGCGTCGCGTCATTTACGGACCTGATCAACTTCGTTGCCTGGCTTCGCTGGGGCGTGCCAACGGTCGGCCAATTGCCCGCGATCGGTGAGCGACGCAAGCCGTCTACCATCAATGCCATCGTCGCGGCCGTCACCGCGTTTCGCGTGTATCACGCTCGGACCGGCAGCATGGCCAATCAGGTCGATTACCAACTACAGATCGAGCCCGGTCGGCCGTACAAGCCTTTTCTGCATCATGTGACTAGAGGTCGCCCTATACAGACGCGGCTCATCAAGATCAAGAGCCATCCTCCAATTCCAAGGACGGTTAGTGACGATGACGTCAAGCGCGTTGTTGCCGCTTGCCGCCACCTGCGAGACAAGTTGCTCATTCGTCTGCTTGCAGAGACTGGCATGCGTATCGGCCAAGCGCTCGGGTTGCGCCACTCCGATATCAGGAGTTGGGACAATGAGATCTGGGTAGTGTCGCGCGACGACAATGTGAACGAAGCGCGCACGAAACGCGCCGGTGGCGAACCACTGCGCATCGACGTGGACCCCAGCCTGATGCGCCTGTACGGCGACTATCTCGTCGATGAATTAGGGGAGGCGGACACCGACTACGTGTTCGTGAACTTGTGGGACGGCGAGATCGGCCACCCGATGACATATCGCACGGCGTACGACCTTTTCCTGCGGCTAGAGAAACGAACCGGCATCCACATACGGCCGCATATGGAGCGCCATTCCCATGCCACCGATTTGCTACGCACTGGTCAATGGGATCTCGCGTTAGTCCAGAAACGACTCGGGCACCGGAGCATAGGCACCACTTCGAAGTATCTGCACTTGCTCGACGAAGACGTTAAGGCAGCGCACCAGGACTATTTGAAACGCAGAGCCGAACGTGAAATCAGGCGCTGACGGGTCGGTTTACAAGGCGAGTCCGGCGTCGTCGACGAGCGACGCGCTATTCGCGATCTTGCCTGCTGAGTGGCTCGAGGACTGCTGGAGGTTTCCGCAAGGAGAAATCCCCGGCGTCGCTGGAACGTTGAACCAGCCGCTCCGGTTTGACTGGACCGGAATCCAGCCGTCGCTGGCGGCCCAGCTGAAGTGGGCAATTGCCACGCGATGCCTCACTGGCCGATGGCGTGCTCAGTTCCTCGTCGCAGTTCGTGCCGTCGTCAGGGACACCATGGCATTCCTGCGCGATGATGCACCTGCTGTGCGATCGCTCTCGGAGCGCAGCCTTGACACCTGGCTGCTCCAGTTCCGATCGCACCTGATCGCGAGAGGAGCTTACCGGACGAGGACGACAACGGCCTGCGTCAAATCCGCTCCCGGTCGTGTCCGGGAATACGTAAACGACGATGTATCAGTCCGGGTCTTTCGCCAACTGTACCGAATGGTCGCCGAAGAACTCGATCCGCGCAATGAATATGACAAAGACGTGTGGAACCTGCGTCGGTTGGGTATGTCTGGCCGAGCATCGGTGCCAATCACCTATTTGCGGTTCACTCGACTGAAACAGCCCTGGCTCAAAGACGCGATCAAGCGCTACTGCCGGTACACTCTGTCACGCGGAGCCGTATCGAGCTGCCTGGAATGGATCGGGGTCGCCGCCAACTTTTCTGAGTATCTGTCGGAAAGTTACCCGCAGATCACAGGGTCCGGGATCAATCGCGACATCCTGATCGGATTCATTATCTTCCTCGAGCGGCGCGGCTTCTCCCCAAACGGTCGTTACTCCAAGATCATCCACTTCCGGACGATCCTTGAGCATTGCGGCCGCGAGGGTTGGGGCGGCCTTCCGAATCGAGTTCTGCTGTACAAGCAAGACCTCCCCGCTCGCACTGCGGCGACGCCGCGATTCATTCCGGACGAGGTCGTCCGGGCACTCAACGCTCACCTCGATGATTTAGCGGAAGATCAACAGCGCATGCTGCTCGTAATCCAGGAGGTCGGGATGCGAGCAGGCGAACTCTGCGAGGCGCCATTCGATTGCCTGCTTCGCGACAACGATGGTGACTACTTCCTTCTCTACTACCAAGGGAAGATGCGCAAGGAGCACCACGTGCCAATCTCGCGTGACCTGGCTGCGGTGGTGAAGGAGCAGCAAGGGTTTATGCGCCAGCGATTCGCGGGGCAAGAGGTTCCGTACCTCTTCACGACTCGCCGCGGGACCGCCTACAAGCGCAACACATTGGCGGTCATGGTCAACGCCGTTGCTCACAAGCATGATATCCGTGGCCCAGACGGACAGCCGTTCTGGTTCAGGTCGCACGGGTTCCGTCACCGCGTTGGCACCAGCATGATCAATAACGGTGTGCCGCAGCACATCGTGCAGCGGTTTCTGGGGCACGAAACCGCCCATATGACGAGCGTGTATGCGCACATTATGGACAGCACACTGAAACGGGCGATCGATGATTACCGTGCCAAGAAGGTCGATATCTCGGGCGCTGTTGCCCCAGATATCGGCGCCGCGGTATCTGAAGACGCGCTCGTACTCAAGCTCAATGTTCAAGCACAGGCGCTTCCCAATGGTCAATGCCATCTACCAGTTCAGGCCGGACCGTGCCCACACGCGAACGCCTGCCTTACGTGCGGACACTTCAGGAGCACTGCAAGGTTCTTACCGGTGCTGAAGCAGCAACTTGCTGACGCTGAGCGAATGGTCGCTTGGGCGACAGAGAATGATGCGAATCGGGTCTTGGAGATGAACGAGCGTGTGGCCCGCAACCTGCGCGGAATGATTAGGGCACTTGAAGACGAATCACCGCTGATTGACGTCGCTCAGTCGGCGCAGGCAAGCGGAGCTGATGGCTAGCACGCACGCGCGGAACGTCGAGGGGATGGTGCGGCACCGGAGGAACGTACACCTCGATGCAATCCGACGAACGGAGGCATCGCTTAATGTGCTTCAGGAATCGGGCGCCGTTATCACGTTCCGTCTCATCGCGAAACACGCAGGCGTCTCCCGCTCGTGGCTTTACAAACAGCAAGCGCTCCGGGACCGGATTGCTGTCCTGCGACGCGACTACCCGTGGCCGACGCACCGATCTGCAGAGCGCACGTCGGGTGCGTCGAAGGAAGCAATCATCCGAACACTGCGCGAGCGTGTTGCTGAGGAACGCACTGCTAAGGCGAAGCTAACTGATGAGAATAAGGAGTTGCGCAAGGTCAACGAGGTGCTGGCTGGACAGCTCCACTACTGCCGCACATTCCACGCGACCAACGCCGCGCTCGTTAGCGATTACTCGCGGATCGTGTACCACGCCCCACCCACGTTCGGGCCCGACAAGTCAGAGCTTGAACCGCAGCGAGCACGGGAGTTTGACGATGAATTACCCGTGCACATCGTCGGAGGAACCCAATGAAGGTCCCGTCCACGACCAGCGTAGGAGCATCCGGAATTTCAAGCCGCGGGCCATGCCATCGCCGCCGGGCGTTGTGCGTGCAACTCGGAGGCCGCGTGGTGGCGCGGACAAAGAGTGCATCATAGTCCCAACACGAGCAAGTGCCAGAGTGGTTCGGATTGGCGTGTAAAGGCAGGGTGCCAGCATTCGCTTTGCGGCCTGTTGCAGTGAGCTGATAGCCTATGGCCCGCTCGAATGCTATGGGCGGATATGGCCGAGCACCTGGCCCTGCCACTCCGCGCCAGAGTTATCCAGAGTCACGACGGATTCCGTCGCAGCGAACCGAAGGGCGCCACGCCCGCTCCACTTGCCGGGCTGTTTCCGTTCTGGTACCCGGCAGAGCCCGAGGTCGCACGCGCAACCCTCGACTTCTATCTTGCGCTCGCTGATGAATACATTGGAAGTCCGATGCTGTCCGCGATGTATGGCGTATGGGCGGCGTGGCTCGGCGACCGCCGCCGTGCCCTCGATCTGTTCGACGCCGGATATGCTCAGTTCGTCAACGACCGGTTCTTGCAAACTTATGAATATCGGCCGGACCGGTGGCCCGAGCAGCCGAAGGCGGGTCCGTTCTTCGCCAACCTCGCTGGCTTCCTCACGGGCCTGCCGTATGGCTTGCCGGGGCTGAACATCGCGAGCGACGATCCGCATACGTGGCCGTCACAACCGGTTGTGCTGCCCGAGACGTGGGACGCTATCGAGGTGGAACAGCTCTGGGTGCACAGTCAGCCGGCGCGGCTGCTGGCGGTACATGGAGCCGATCGCGCGCGTATCGAGCTGTCCCACAGCAACAACTCGTAGGCACGGTCGTACTGGTGCGCGTGAATCAATAAGCAATCAAGGCCTGGAGGCCTCCCACCCCGAGCGGGCACAATCTGCCGCCAAGGTGAACACCAGGTAGGGCTGGCTCGCCGGCACGTCGACCTACCTGCCTCCATCGGTGTGCTAGACGGCAATGCGTACCTTCAACTCAAGCTGATGCTCACGCCGCTCATGACTGCGACGCGGACTCAGCCCATGCAGCCGGACTCAACGGAGTTGACGCTGATGACGGGCTGTTAGG
>JAFAPL010001128.1 GCA_019247135.1 Chloroflexota bacterium
AGAGCGTGAGCTGGGAGGATGCCGTCCTGGTCACCACGGCTGGCACCGGTCTGTACGGGTTGGACGTGGCCGGTGGCTTCATCGCCGGTGAGTCGATTGTGGTGATCGGACCCGGTCCAGTTGGACTCATGACCGTGCAGGTGTGCAAAGCGCTCGGCGCCGGTCGGGTCATCCTGGTTGGGACGCGCGACTCGCGACTCCAGCTCGGCGCACGCCTTGGAGCCGATGCCACCGTCAACGCGCGCCAAGAGGATCCGGTCGGGGCCGTGAAGCGCCTGGTCGGACGCAACGGCGCCGATATGGTGATCGAATCCTCCGGTGCACTGGATGCACCGCAACAATGCGTCCAGATGGTCAGGCGAGCCGGCCGGTTGCTGTTCCTCGCGTTCTACCGAGAAAAAGTGACCTTCGACCTGAGCCTGGCCATTCAAAACGATGTCACGCTGTTTACCTCACGTGGTGAAGGTGGCGGCAACGTCAAACGCGCTCTCGCGCTCGCCGCGGAGGGCAAGATCCGTGGACGCGACCTCGTCACGCATCATTTCCCGCTCGAGGAGATCAACGAAGGCTTCCGCGTCGTCCGCGAGCGCGAGGGCGACCCGATCAAGGTGGTGTTCGTTCCGTGACGACGGCTGCGCGCCTGTCGGAGGCGCCTCGTTCGCTGGCTGATCTGACGGCGGATCTGCCGCCTGAGGCGAAGGAGGCGGAGCTCTTTTCCGAGTTGGAGCGAGACGTTGCTGCCGGGCCTCGGCCGTTGATCGCTATCGACGACGATCCGACAGGCGTGCAGACCGTACACGACACTCCGGTTCTGCTCACCTGGGCGGAGCCGGAGCTGCAGACGGAGCTCAGCAACCCGAACGAGAGCGTGTTTTTCATTTTGACGAACTCGCGCAGTATGCCGACGCCCGAGGCGGAGGAGGTCAACGTGGAGATCGGCTCGCGCCTGCGCAAGGCCGGTACACGCCCCTTCGTCGTTGCCAGTCGTTCTGATTCGACGTTGCGCGGTCACTTTCCGGCCGAGCCACTCGCGCTCCAGCGTGGACTCGAGCTGGAGGTTGATGGCTACCTGCTGGTGCCAGCCTTTTTCGAGGGTGGCCGCTATACGATCGACGACACGCACTGGGTGGCCACGCCGGACGCGAGCTCCGGACAGGTTGTGCCCGCCTCAGCTACCTCGTTTGCCCGCGATGCGGTATTCGGGTACCACTCAGCGCATCTGCCGGCGTGGGTCGAGGAGAAGAGCGCAGGTCGCTGGTCTGCTTCGGATGTTCGCAGTGTTTCGCTCGCCACCGTGCGTGACGGTCCAGAAGCCGTCGCGCGTGCACTGGAAGAGGTCGAAGGCGGTGTACCCGTCGTCGTCAACGTCGCCGGCTACGGCGACCTGACCGTGTTCGTACTCGGCTTGCTGGATGCGGAACATCGCGGCAAGCGTTTTCTCTACCGTACGGCCGCCTCGTTCGTACGCGTGCGCGCCGGCCAGCGTCCACGTCCGCTGCTAACCGCGGCGGATATCTACTCCGGCGCGGGCGCGCGAACTGGCGCGGACAGCGGCGGACTGGTTGTCGTCGGCTCTTATCAGCCGTCGAGCAGCCAGCAATTGGCCAGCCTGCTCGAGGACCAGAGCCTGCGCTCCCACGCCTTCGAAATCGCCGTGGCCGACGTGCTTGGCGGACGCTGGTCGTGCGACGATCTCGCCCAACATGTAGACCGCGCACTCCAGGCCGGCGAACTTGCGGTCGTGCACACCAGCCGCGAGCTTGTGACAGGATCCGACAATCTGGCGATCGGTCGACAGATTACCGATGCGCTGATCCAGACGGTGCAGGCCTTGCGGACACCGCCGCGCTTCGTCATCGGCAAGGGTGGCATTACCAGCCACGAGGTTGCCTACCGCGGACTCGGCGCGCTGCGCGCAATGGTCCTCGGCCAACTGCAACCGGGTGTCCCGGTGTGGCGGCTCGAGGCTGGCCTGAACTTGCGTCACGGCGATATCCCTTATGTCGTATTTCCAGGCAATGTTGGAGGCCCGACGAGTCTGCT
>JAFAPL010000072.1 GCA_019247135.1 Chloroflexota bacterium
GGCGAGAGTGACTCGAAGATGAATCTCTCCATTGACGTGGAGCCAGCCGTGCACGACTACATCCGTTCCGCACAACGCGTGATGCGGCCACACGATCCGCACTCGCTCCGGCAAATTCGACAAAACGTATGCAGTCTGCGGTGGTAAGGTCAGGCACCGGTAAGAGCCACGTATTGATTGGCGTCGCTCACCGCGCAGTTGAGCAGGGCCTGCGCGAACGCTACGGCGGGGCAGCGGACCTCGTCGAGCAACTCTATCGCGGTCTCGCCGATAACACCGTCAGCCGTGTCATCGACAACTTGCTGCGCAATGACGTGGTGCTCATTGATGAAGTGGGCTTCGCGCCACTCGACGAGACCGATACACAGCTGCTGTTCCGCCTGGTCGCACCAAGACCAACACAATCCGGAGTTGTCTGAGGCCGGCATCGAACGGGTCACGATCACAGCACCGCATCATCCGCTGGTAGGTCAGTCATTTCCCGTCGTTGCTCGGCGAACCAAAGGAGGCGAGCCGCACGTCGTAGTGAGACGGCCGAGTGGTGCGTCGCAGCTCGTACCGACCCGGTGGACGACCATCCACTCGGGCAAGACGGACCCCGAACCGGGCGTGGCTCTGACGCCCGGCAGCCTGCGGTCATTGCTGAGTATGGTGGCGGCACTTCGAGCGAACGCGGAGGTTGCCGATGCACCAACTGCCCCAAGCGGATCTTTGGAGCACGTTCAGCCCCCAAACGCAGCGCCACCTGGTCGACGTCTGGACCGAACTGCTCGGCCGATACCTCCAGGTGCAGCGCGGGCTTCCACGAGGAAACAGCGATGAGCCGCACGACGCCCATGCCTGCCGCAGCACGTCGCCAGAACCGCGCTTGTGTACGTGAGGCAATCGACCACCAAGCAGGTCTTGCACAATCAAGAGAGCCTGAGACGGCAGTACCAGTTGGTGGAGACGGCGACGCGCCTGGGTTGGCCACAAGCGCGCACCTGCATCATTGACGAAGACCTTGGCTTATCAGGTGCCAGTAGCACCGCGCGCCACGGGTTTCAGCGCCTCGTCGCCGCAATCAGCCTGGGTGAGGTTGGGATCGTGCTGGTCACGGAGGTTTCTCGTCTTTCTCGGCTCGATAGCGATTGGCACCGGGTCATTGAGTTGTGTGCCGTGTTCGGCACACTCATCGCCGACGAAGATGGCTTGTATGACCCCAGCGACCCTAACGATCGCCTGGTGCTGGGCCTGAAAGGGACCCTCTTCTCGGCCGAGCTCCACATCATCCGAGCTCGCATGCGTGGTGGCTTACTGAACAAGGCGCGGCGCGGCGCGCTCGCACAACGCTTGCCGGTCGGCTACCGCCGACTCGCCGACGGGAGCGTGGCCCAGGATCCGGATGAGCAGGTGCGTACGACCCTGGAGACGCTCTTCGACCAATTCGCGTTGCTCCAGACGGCGCGCGGCGTGCAGCGATACTTCTTCGCCCACCAGCTGCGAATTCCGCGGCTCGAGCAAACCGGTCTCGATGCTGGCAAGGTCATCTGGGTACGGCCCACCTATCAGATGATCCACCACGTGCTCACCAATCCGGCGTACGCTGGGTTGTTCGTGTACGGGCGACGGGTGCAGCAGGCGCAGCCGGGCGATCCGCTGCAACTGCGCAGCCACCGACGGCCGCTCGCGCAGTGGGAGATTGTGGTGCCCGACGTGTACCCGGCGTACATCAATGAAACGCAATACCTGGCAAACCGGGAGATGCTGCAAGCCAACCAGTACAACTTCGTCAAGAAGCGGCGCGGCGCGCCACGCGACGGACGGGGCTTGCTGGCTGGGCTGGCGGTGTGCGGCCGGTGTGGACGACGCATGACCGTCAGCTACGGCGGCGAGCATCACGTGTACCAGTGCCGACGCGAGCAGATGACCTATGCAGAACCTGGCTGCCAGTACTTTCCAATCAGCTATGTAGACCCAGCTGTGCGCGACGCGTTCTTCGCGGCGGTTCAGCCAGCCCAGCTCCAGGTGCTGCTTGGAGCACTCGATGCGCTCGATCGCCAGCGGCAAGCACTTGAACGCCAATGGCAGCTCAAGCTGGAGCGGGCACACTACGCCGCGCGGCTCGCTGAGCGGCAGTACGACGCATGCGATCCCGATAACCGGCTGGTCGCGGGCGCACTGGAGAAACGCTGGAATGATGCGTTGGCCGTCGTTCGAGAGGTGGAGCAAGCGTACGCCGCCGCGGCACGGACGGACCTCGCGCCGCTGAGTCACGCCGAGCAGCAGCGGCTGCAGCAACTGGCGGGTGACCTGCAGGCAATCTGGGAAGCACCGACGACGAGCATGGCCGATCGAAAACGGCTCCTTCGGTTAGCGGTACAGGAGGTGACCGTGACCGTGCAGTCGACGAAACCGCGTTCTGCGCTGCTGACGATCCTATGGAGCGGCGGGCTCACGACCAGCCAGACGGTGACCTGCCGGCCAACCGGCTGGCACTGCACGACGTCATCCGATGTGGTGGAGCGGTTGCGCGAACTCTCGCAGCTTCTACCGGATCACACGATCGCCCAACAATTGAACGCTGAGGGAATTCGGACACAGACCGGCAAGCCATGGACGTACAGGCGAGTCGCATCGATCCGCAAACAGCACCACATCCCAACGAACTGCCCGATCGACACGGCAGACGGGACGGCGCGGGGTGATGGCCTGCTGCCGGTCAAGTTGGCCGCAGAACGTCTCGGCGTCTCGTTATCGCTGATCCACGTCTGGATCCAGCACGGTGTACTGACCAGTGATCAGCGAACGTCGTTATCCAAGCGTTGGGTGCGGTTGACTGACGCTGACATACGGCGCCTGGACGGCCAGCACGATTGGCAGCGTTTTTCCACATTCAATCGCGTGATGAGCACTGAGCAATGGACACGAAACCAGGTATGGGACGCGGTACGTGGTGGCACCTACGTGGCGTACCGCCAGCGGGCAGGTCAGCATTGGGAATGGCGGCTCCGCCGCCGCCGTATGCCGTGATCGTGGCAGCATCGACATACTTCTACCTCGACCCGCATCGGTGCCATGCCGTTCCGGGTCCCGGCGACGGAACCCGGCATTATGGATAACTTGGTGCTGCCGCGTACGAGCGGAGAAGCCTCGGGCTGGCCAGCCATTGGCCATTCGAGGACTGGGGTACGTTCCTGCCGATCCCCAGCACTGCGACGGCACTCCTCGATCGCCTCCTTCATCACGCTACGGTGGCGGTCACCTCGGGTGAGTCGTGGCGGTTGAAAGAGGCTCGTGCACATGCCGCCCTGCGCTCCACCAACGCTGCGATCCCAGCCCCAACATCACCGCGAAAGGAGCAATTGCCGAGCACATGACAACCCGGGGTGGGGACTTCTGGTTGGCCACCAGTGGATACCACGCCGGTTCTGGTGCGAGTTTCGTGCAGCCGCTTCGGGAAGAACTGGAGCGCAATCACGAAGTGGACGAGTCGAGAAAGCGATTCCAGGCGTGGCAGATGGCGATGGTCACGTCGGTGATTCGGTCTGGGTCCTGCTTGGCGAGACGACGAGCTCCGTACCACCGCCGCAGCTCCTGGAGCACGATCTGCTCAACATCCTCCGCTACTCGGGCCTCCCGCAGGCGTGCCATGATCGTCGTCGCCTCTGGAACGAACTTCTCGGTGGTGGCGGGGTGGACGCCGATCGGGTCGAGTTGGAACAGGATGTCGACGAGGTCGTCATACAGAGCGCGATACTGAGCCTGGGAGCGTTTACGCGCCGCGCGCCGCCGCTGGACTTCACCGGCGTCGGTCAGTTCGTTCACCTTGGTGATAGGCCGTGCCCAGTCTCGCCAGCGCTGACACGGTGCCGCCCGGAACTGCAATCCGAGCGCACTCAGTTGGCCAGCAGCACGCGCTTGCGCAGGAGATCGAAGCGAGCCCGTCCATACATTTGCCGTTTGGCGACCTTGAGCTTGTTCACGCTGCCTTCGACCGGACCCGAGCTCCAGCGCTCGGTCAGTACCGCGCGGACCGCGTTCCAGTCGTGTTGGAGGTTGTGGCTGAAGCCACGCAATTCCGGTGGTCCAGTGGTGAGCACGTCGGCAATCCATTCCTCCAGCTCGCGACCGCGCCTTTCACGAACCAGACGTAGAAAATGCTGCGCCAACCGCCGCGCACTGGCCAACTCAGCACTCCGCTCATACAACTGCTTCAGGAGTACGTCCTCCCCTGTCATCCAGATCAGATGGTCGTCGGAGAAGGAGCCAGGCCAGGGTCCGCGGACCAGGCAGCATGACGTGGGCTGGCGGTGGTGGTTCGGCGGTACGCCACCGGGCCAGCTGGCGGCGTACCGTGCGCTTACTTCCGCGATAGCCCTTCTTCGTAACTTCGTCAAACAGATAGGCCGCAATGTGCTGGCCGTCTTGCCACCGTTTCGCTAGATACGGCAGGTATGGATCGAGCGCGGTGGCGCGACAGCCACGCCCGCCGATCAAGTCAGCGGCGGCTTCGGCAGCGCGTAGCGGCGTACCGTCTTGCGCTCCAGCCTCAGGCGACGCGAGATCGCGCTGATAGTGAGTCCTTGGCCCATCAGCTCGTGGATCTCAGCATGACGTTGCTCGGTTCTCTCCATTAGCCGACCCGACGAAGTAGGCAGTGGTTGTTCGGAGTGCGGGGCGGCGGCGGCGTCGACAATCGCCTCAGCTTTGAGTTCTTTGCGTACCGATGCGAGCACGCGTACGGTGAAGCGTTCCAGTGCGTCGGCGAGGTTGTGCACCAGGTGCCACCGATCTGCCACCTGGAGTGCGTCGGGCGCACCACGCCGCGCAGCGCTCGCGTACACGCCGTCGCGGTCGCGGCAGATGACTTCGGTACCAGGATGTTTGCCGAGCCAGTCCACCAGCGCATCGGTGGAGGGATCTTCCAGCAGATCG
>JAFAPL010000140.1 GCA_019247135.1 Chloroflexota bacterium
TCCCTGGAGAGGGAGAGGGGGTCGGGGGGTGAGGATCGACCCTCGCTTTACCGCCCGTTGCTCTGATTATGAATGAGCGCCCAGATCCGCTCAGGCGTCGCTGGAATATCGACGTGCTTCACTCCGATCTGACTCAGCGCGTCTCCAACCGCATTGGCCACAGTCGGCACCGATCCGATCGTGCCAGCCTCGCCAATACCTTTGACACCCAGTGGATTCGAAGGCGACACCGTCACCGTGCGGTGATTCTCCATGCGCGGCAGCATGCCCGCGCGCACCGCCGCGTAATCGCCCAGCGAGCCCGTCACGAGCTGCCCGCTGTCCGGGTCGTAGACGATCTGCTCCCACAGCGCCTGCGCCGCGCCCTGCGCGACTCCACCCTGTACCTGACCATCAACCAGCAACGGATTCACCACGTTCCCGCAGTCGTCGACGCTCACGTACTTGACCAGTTCGACTTTCCCGGTGTCCACGTCCACGTCGACCACCGCGACGTGCGTCCCAAACGGGAACGTGAAGTTCGGCGGATCGAACACCCGAGTGAACTGGAGCCCCGGCTCCATGCCGTCAGGCAGCTTCACTCCGTTGTACGCCTCGCGCGCAACCTCCGCGAATGTTACCGCCCGACCTGGCGCTCCCTTGACCTGGATCGCACCTTCCACCAGCTCGACGTCCTCGAACGAGACCTCCAGGATGTGCGCGCCGATCTTGAGCGTCTTTTCGCGAATGTCCTCCATCGCGAGCTTCAACGCGCTGCCGCCCAGCGCCAGCGACCGACTGCCACCGGTTCCGTTGTTGGAGTACGGCGCGCTCGACGTGTCACCGTGCAGGAGCGTGACGTCGTTGATGTCGATCTCCAGCGCATCCGCCGCGATCTGTGCGAACGCCGTCTCGTGGCCCTGGCCGTGTGCCGAAGCACCGGTGTAAATGGTCACCTTGCCGCTGGGTTCGACGCGTGCGATGGCAGATTCGAATCCACCGGCCCCCATGATCTTGGACGGACCGAAGGCGCAGATCTCCACGTAACTGGCGAACCCGACGCCGCGCAACTTGCCCTGCTTGCGCAAGTCGGCTGCTTCGGTTTTCAGCCGTGCGAATCCGGACACCTCCAGCGCTCTGTCCAGTGCCATCGCATAGTCGCCGCTGTCGTACTTCAGCCCCATCGGCGTTTCGTAGGGGAACTGATCTTTTGGAATGAAGTTGCGCTTGCGGACCTCCGCCGGATCCAGCCCCAGGTCATCGGCGATCGCGTCCATCATCCGTTCCTGGAAATACGTCGCCTCCGGTCGGCCGGCACCGCGAAACGCGTCGGTCGGCACCTTGTTTGTGAATACGCCGTACAGGTCGTACTGGATATCTCGGAACGCGTACGGACCCGTGCCCATGAGCGTCGTCAGCGTCGGGATTTCGGCCGTCCCGAAATACAGATACGCCCCGAGGTCCGCCAGCAAACGTCCCTTGAAGCCGATCACCGTCCCGTCGCTCTTGCATGCGGCAGTGATGTAGTCGATCTGGTCGCGTCCGTGCGCCATCGTCGCCAGGTTGTCCCGCCGCTGCTCCAACCAGCGCACCGGACGGCCCAGTTTCATCGCGAGCCACGGGACCACCATCTCCTCTGGATACACATTCGCCTTGGCGCCGAAGCCACCACCAACCTCGGGTGCGATCACGCGCACCTGGTTTTCCCGCAAGCCCAGGATCGAGGCGATCTGCGTTCGCATGACGTGCGGGAACTGCGTCCCGGCGTACACGACCAGGCTGCCCTCGCCGCGTCGATATTCGGCCAACGACGCGCGACACTCCAGCGGCAGCGCCGCGACGCGCTGGTTGACGATGCGCCGCTCGACGATCTTGTCCGCTTTGGCGAAAGCGGCGTCCACGTCGCCGTGGCTGATGTGCTGGTGGAAGCAAATGTTCGTCCCGAGCGACTGATGCACCAGGGGTGAGCCCTCTTTGGCTGCCTCGTCGAGGTCGACCGCGAAGGGCAATGGCTCATAGTCGACCTGGATGTGATCGACGGCGTCACGCGCCGTTTCTTCGGATTCGGCGACCACGACGGCGATCGCTTCACCCGTGAACCGCACCTCGCCGTCGGCCAGAAGGGTGCGCTTGGGATTGTTGGCGCCTTCGGCGGTCGAGGCGCCGGGCAGTTTGTTGACCTTGTCGTTGATGTCAGCGCCCGTAAAGACGGCGATCACGCCGGGCAATGCGAGTGCTTCGGACACGTCGATGTTGGTCAGCCGCGCGTGCGCGTACTGGCTGCGCAGGAAGTCGGCGTGCAGCATCCCGACAGGCGAGAGATCGCCAATGTACGTGCCCGCACCGGTGACCAGTCGCGGGTCTTCGACACGCTTCACCGCGGAGCCAATGAGTCGAGCGCGAGTCATTCGAGTACGTTCCTCGCCATGGATTTTAACTAGAGTGCCCGGCAGGCTACTACGCGCCGCCGCCTGCCTGCATGTGCGCTACTGGGATACGCTGGCGGGCAATGAGCACACGCGCAACGTACGACACCATTGTCGTCGGTGCGGGCTCGGCCGGGGCGATTCTCGCCGCGCGGCTGTCTGAAAAGCCTGGCCGACGCGTGCTGCTGCTCGAGGCTGGCCCCGACTATCCCAGCCTCGACGCACTACCAGACAAGCTGAAGCGTGGCCACATCACGGCCGCCGATATCTTGCCGTGCGACCACGACTGGGGGTATGTCGGCCAGCCGACACCCGAGGCCGAGCCGATGGCCGTGCCTCGCGGCAAGGTCGTCGGTGGCTCCAGCGCCGTGAACGGCGAGATCTTTCTGCGCGGGGTGCCCGAAGATTTCGACGCCTGGGCGGCGGCCGGCAACGACCAGTGGTCTTTTGCCAACGTCCTGTCGTCCTACAAGCGTCTGGAACGCGACCTGGACTTCCCAAACGTCGAATACCACGGCAGCAAAGGACCAGTGCCAGTCAAACGCTGGCCGAAGGAAGATTGGCTCCAGCCGCAATGCGCCTTCTATGACGCCTGCATCGCGAGCGGGTTTGCCGACTGCCCCGACCACAATGCGCCAGACGTCTCGGGCGTTGGTCCGATCCCACTGAACACGCTGGACGGCGTGCGCTGGAGCACGTTGCTCGCTTACGTCAATCCGGCCCGCGATCGCGCGAACTTCTCGATCGTCCCGGACAGCAGGGTTGGCCGCGTGCTGATCGAGGGCAACCGCGCCGTCGGGGTCGTTGCCGAGCGCAACGGTGAGACCTCGCTGTTCGACGCTGACGAGGTCATTCTGAGCGCGGGCGCGATCGGCTCGCCGCACGTGTTGATGCTGTCTGGCGTCGGCCCGGCGGATCAGTTGCGGCGCGCGGGCGTGGATGTCCGCGTCGATCTCCCAGGTCTCGGCCGGAATTTGCGCGACCACCCGCACGTGTACTCCACGTGGCGACCCACGGACGAGTACCGGATGGATCCTTCGCTGCCGCGCTACCAGGTGGTATTGCGCTACACCGCCACCGGCTCAGACCTGCGCAATGACATGCAGATTTTCATGACCTCCTTTGCGACAGCACGGGTGGATCGCGGCGGCGACGGCGTCACTCCGGTAGGCATCACGCTGCAGCCGGTGCTCAACCTGAGCGTCGGGCAGGGCGCGCTGTGCCTGGAGTCCGCGGATCCGAACGTCCAACCGGGCATTGATTTCCATTATCTCGAGGACGATTTCGACCGGCGCCGCTTACGCGATTCACTCCATCTGTGTGAAGAGCTGGCGCAGCACCCGACGTTCAAAAAGATCCTTCGCGGCCGTATCGCTCCGGCTGACGAAGTGTTCAACGAAGACTCGGCTCTGGACGCGTGGATGCGTAGGGAAGTGACCACCACGAATCACGCCTCGGGCACGTGCAAAATGGGCCCGTCCTCCGATCCGCTGGCCGTCGTCAGTCAGACCGGTGAAGTGCATGGCGTGGCGGGGCTTCGCGTCGCGGATGCGTCGATCATGCCGGACTGTGTCCGCGCGAACACGAACGCGACATCGATGCTGATTGGTGAGCGCATGGCCGAGTTGATTGGATGACGCTGGTCGGCGTCATCACCGGCGCAGGCAGTGGTATTGGTGCGGCGTGCGCGGCGGAATTCGCGCGACTCGGCGCGCGGCTCACGCTGGCCTCACTGCCGACGCCCGGCCTCGCGGCGACCGTTAGCCGAGTCCAGGAAGCCGGCGGCTCGGCCGTGGCAGTCGAACTGGATATCCGCGACCCCGACGCCGTCCGCCGGCTGATCGATGACACCGTCGACCGCGAAGGGCGACTGGACTTCCTCCTGGCCAACGCTGGCATCGCTGACCAGGAGCTCGCTTCAGAGGGCGATCCCGACGTGTGGAAGCGTCTGATCGAAACCAACCTGCTGGGCGCCATGTATTGCGTGCGCTTCGCGCTCCCGCACATGCAGCGCCAGCGCGCGGGCCACATCCTGTTGATGGCCTCGCTTTCAGGACGCGACGCGTACGTCGGCGAACCCGC
>JAFAPL010000152.1 GCA_019247135.1 Chloroflexota bacterium
AATGCGGAGCTGCTGCAGAGCGTCACCTGCATCGAAACTGACGCGGGCGCCACCGGTTACTACTTCGGTGGCGGCGCACACGGTGACCAGGAGGGCCTGAAGGCCGACGATCGCGAGGTCATGCTCGGCCGCCTCCGCTCGCTGATCGTCGGCCAGGATCCGTTTGATCGGGAGTTGATCTGGAAGTGGATGTGGGTGGCCAACATCCCCGAGCACCTCGCGAGTGTGATCGACCTTGCACTATGGGACCTGGCCGGCCGCTCGCTCAGCCAGCCTGTCTACAAGTTGCTGGGCGGCGCCCGTGATCGCGTGAAAGCGTACGCCAGCACCTACCCGAACCTGGGCAACCCGGAGGTGTACGCGGAACACGCGCTCGCCTGCAAGCGCGAGGGCTATCTCGCCTACAAGATTCATCCGCACTACTTCTGGGACCCGGCCACGCGCCAACCAACGCCTGGCCGCCCGTCCAATCTCGACTGGGACATCGCCACCTGCCGCGCCGTGCGCGAGGCGGTCGGCCCTGACTATGTGTTGATGTACGACCCCTGGGGCACGTACCACTCCGTAGAGGACGCGTTAAAAGTCGGCAGAGTGCTGGAGGAGCTGAATTTCCAGTGGTACGAGCATCCAATGCCGGAGTACCGAGTCGAGAGCTACGTGCGGCTGGCGCGGGAACTGAGCATTCCGATCCTGTCGCCCGAGATCGCCGCGGGCGGAGTCTTTACTCGCGCCGATTGGATTCTGCGTGGCGCCTCTGACATGAGCCGTATCGACGCCAACCGCGGCGGGATCACGGGCGCTCGCAAGACAGCGATCGTGTGTGAAGCGTACGGGGTACGCTGCGAAATTCACATGGCCGGCTACGGCAATCTCCAGGTGCTCGGCGCGACCTCGGAGGACACCAGCGAGTACTACGAAAAAGGTCTGCTCGCGCCCGGCGTCAATTACGACGCCCCGCATCCGTATCTGCGCCAGACCTGCGACAAGCTGGATGCAGATGGGTACGTCACGCTGCCGTCCGAGCCCGGGCTCGGCTATGACATCATCTGGGAATATATCGAAGACAACACGCTGGCATCAGATCACCAGCCGGCGCTTGCAGTCCGATAATGGCTCTGACTGGCGTTTTCCCCATCCTCGTGACCCCGTTCGACGAACACGAGCACGTGGACGAAGAGAGCTTGCGCACACTCGTCGACTTCACGATTCGGGCGGGTGTGCATGGGCTGGGTATTGCACTCGGCAGTGAGATCCAGAAGCTAACGGAGGCGGAGCGAGAGCAGGTAATCCGCGTTGTCGTCGACCAGACACGTGGTCGTGTGCCCATCGTCGTCAACACTGGAACCCAGGCGAGCGTGACGGCTGCGCTGTACAGTCAGCAAGCGGTGGCCTGGGGCGCGTCGGCTGTCATGTGCCTGCCTCCGACGCCAGCTTCGGCATCCGAAGTGCGCGCGTACTTCAAAGCCATTTCGGCTGCCGTCGAGGTGCCGGTGTTCATCCAGGACACCCAGACCACGCCCGTTCCGGCGCCGCTGATCCGCCGCATCGCGGATGAATGCGAACACGTCAGGTACGCCAAAGTAGAGAGCCCACCGCAGCCGACGCAGGTGCACGCCGCCGTCGAGACGAGCCAGGGGCTGGTGACCATCTTCGGCGGAGCGGGTGGTGGCTATTTGCCCGAGGAGCTCCGGCGTGGGTCGCAGGGCACGATGCCCTGGCCGAGTCAGGCGGACACGTTCGTACGCATCTGGGATTTGTGGCAGTCAGGGGACGAGCGTGCCGCGGTGGAGCTCCACGAACGTGAGATCGTGCCTGTGGCGCGGCTGTCCACGGCTGGCATCCGCCTGGGGCACACCGTCCACAAGGAGCTCTTGCGTCGGCGTGGCGTGATCGCGTGTGCTCTGGTGCGGTCTCCGTCCGATCCGCTCGATCCCACAACTCAGCGGGAACTGGACGCGCTGAGCGATCGGCTGGGGGTCGGCACGCCGGTCGGATGAATGGCGCAATCACAACGAGCACGCCGCTCGAGCGGCGTAAACTCGGGCGTACCGACGTCGAATTGACAACGCTGGGCTTCGGCGGGGCCACAATCGGCGAAGTCGGCGTTCGCGTATCCGAAGCACAGGCCACGGCAACGTTGGAGCGGGCGTGGCGCAGCGGCGTGCGCTATTTCGACACCGCGCCGGGCTACGGCCGAGGGTTGAGCGAGCTGCGCGTCGGCCGATTGTTGCGAGAGCAGCCGCGGGACGAATTCGTTATCTCAACGAAAGTCGGAAAAATGCTGCGCCCGCCGCGCGATGTGGACACTTTCGCTGCGCTGCAGCGACCCGGTGGACTGCCTTTCGAGGTGCTGTTCGATTACTCGTATGACGGCATTCTGCGCGCCTACGAGGA
>JAFAPL010000163.1 GCA_019247135.1 Chloroflexota bacterium
GGCGGGAGCTGTCGCGCAGTCTGGTCGAGCAATTGCGCGACCTCTGATTCGTCGGCTCCATCACGGAGCAATGCATTCAATTCACGGCGTTTCGCCTCGAGCAGCCAGGTCCGGATCGCATCGCGCGTGCGCTCGATCTCTTCGGCAATGCGGTGCGGGGCAAGCCGTTCGACATCCTCCAGGTAGCGGTTAGCCCGATCGACATATGGCTGGAGCTCAACGGGCGTGCTGCCGCCGAGCGAGCGGTATACAGCGCGATTCTCGGGCAACACGAACTCTAGCTCTTCGTCGACTGCTGGCGCCTCGGGCACATTCATCAGGCGTGCCCGTATCACCAGTGCCAGCAGGTATTCGTCATGAGCATTTCCTTCGGGCTGGACGCGCTGTGGCTCAGGCGGCTGCTGGGCGGGCACGTTCCGACGCGTGCGACGCAACAGTCGCAAGAGCGTCTCTGGCTCGACTTTGAGTTTGCCAGCTGCAACACCAGCGTAGTGATCCTGTTCGATGGGATTCGCGATCCCGGCTAGTACCTGTACCACGTCCGAAGCCGCCGCCGCCTTCCCCACGGCGGTTGTGAGGTCGTGGCGCTGAGCCAGTCGCTCGAGCACGAAGTCTATAACCGGCGTGGCCTGTCTTACCAGTGATGTCCAGGCATTCGGATCGCGGCGAATCAGCTCGTCCGGATCTTGCCCGTCCGGCAGGACCAGCACGCGTAGAGCCATGTCGCGCCGGTACACCCTGCGCTGCTCACGGCGGGTTCGACCGAGGACGGTTGTGATGTCGTCGCCGAACGTTTCCAATGCCAGCGGCACCAGGCGGTCGACCGCGGCGGCGCCAGCTGCATCGGGATCCAGAGCGAGCACGATTTCGTCGACGTGCCTGCGCAACAGCGACATGTGCCGCGGCGTCATCGCGGTGCCCAGGGTCGCGACGACGTTGCGAAAGCCATGTTGATGCGCGACCGCAGCATCCATGTAGCCTTCGACGATCACGACCTGCCGCTCCTGAGCCATCGGCCGCCGCGCCAGATCGAGAGCGAACAGGGTCTCCTGCTTGTGGAAGAGAAGGGTGTCGCGCGTATTGAGGTATTTGGGCGTGACGCCATCCTCTAATGAACGCCCGCCGAAGGCGATCGTGCGGCCCTGCGTATCACGAATCGGAAAAAGGACGCGCTCGCGGAAGAAATCGTACGGGCGACCGTCGTCAGCAATGCCGATGACACCCGCGGCCTGCAGCTCCTGCTCCGAGAAGCCATCTTGTTGTAGATACGTCTGCAGACCGCCGGCCCGAAGCGCATAGCCGATTCCAAAGGTCTTGAGTGTTTCGTCGGAAAATCCGCGGCCTTGCATGTACGCGCGGGCGCGTTCCCCGGCGGTGCCCCAGAGCACGGCCGCGTAATACGTTTGGGTACGCTCCAGGATCGAATACAGGCGTCGGACGTGCTCGTCCTCGTCGGGCTTGCGGTGCTCGGGCACCGCGACGCCCGTGATCTGCGCCAGCTGCCGCAGCGCCTCGCCGAACTCGAGGTGCTCGCGTTCCATGAGCCAGTCGAACGCGCTCCCGTGTTTACCGCAGCCGAAGCAGTGGTACGTACCCGTTTGCGGGCGAACGTAGAACGAGGGCGTTTTTTCTGTGTGGAAGGGGCACAGGCCCTTGTAGGAGCCCCCGACGCGCTTCAACTGAACGACGCGGCCGATGAGCTCGACCAGGTCGACCCGCGCCTTGATCTCGTCGGTGACTGTGCTCACGGGCGTTGGGCGAACGTTACGTATCCCCCGGTGGCGTTACAAGTCCGCCGGTTGATAGGCCGTCGCGCAGGCTGAAGCATAACCGCGCGAGGCCGACCTCTGCCGCACAGGCGTTCTGCCGCGCGGCAGCTCAGCTCAGGACGGCCCAGGGGCCCGGCACGTAGAAACGCTCGAACACCTGAATCGCGTATCGATCGGTCATACCCGCGATGTAGTCCGCGACCCGGCGCTCGGTTGGCTCAGCACGGGGATTGGCCCGCCACTCGTCAGGCAAATCCTCCGGGTGCGAGCAGAAGTACTCGAACAACTTGTGTACGACAAAATGCGTCTTCGGGTCGTCTTCTTTGGCCGCCGAGTCGGTGTAGACCTTGCTGAACATGAACTCGCGTAGCTCGTCGACCACCTCCAGCACCGGCGGGCTCATGCCGATCGCGGTGCCATTACCGACGGCGTCTCTCCACGTCGCCTCGTCGCCGGTCGCAACCCGCCAGTTGTAGTCCACGACGTCTGTCACGAACGCGGTGATGCGCGAGCCAGACGTCGTACCGAAGACTTCGTTGGCCCGTGCTGGAAGCTGATCGACCGAGATGACGCCTGCGCGAATCGCGTCGTCGATGTCGTGGTTCAAATACGCCAGGCTGTCGGCGATTTTGACGATCTGTCCCTCCAGGGTTCTGGCGATCCCCCAGCCTTCAGCGGCAATGCTCTCGCGCAGCTTCGAGTGCTTCAGGATGCCGTCGCGCACCTCAGGCGTCAGATTCAAGCCCTGGCCATCCTTCTCGAGGTACTCGACGACGCGCACGCTTTGCTCGTTGTGGCGAAAGCCGGTGGACAGGCAGCTGCCGAGCGCGTACTCCCCGGCGTGACCGAAGGGCGTATGGCCCAGGTCGTGGCCCAGCGCGATTGCCTCCGTCAGGTCTTCATTCAGGTTGAGGCCGCGCGCGATCGAGCGCGCGACCTGCATGACCTCCATCGTGTGTGTCAGCCGCGTGCGGTAGTGATCGCCAACGGGTGCGATGAAGACCTGAGTCTTGTGCTTGAGCCGCCGAAAGGCTTTCGAATGGATGATGCGGTCGCGGTCGATCTGGTACGCGGTGCGCATGGGATCCGGCGGCTCCGGGCGATCCCGGTCCGCACTCTCACGCGAGCGGGCGGCAAACCGGGAGAGGAGCTCTTCACGCTCCTCCGTCCGTCGCCGTACTTCATTGTGAGCCCTTGCGTCCCAGTCGAACGCGGACGTCATCAGCGATCGGTCGGCTCGTACCCGAGGGCCGCCTGAGCCGCGGCCAGGCGAGCGATAGGCACCCGGCCTGGGGCGCAGCTCACGTAATTCATGCCGACCTGGTGACAGAAGGCCACCGACGCTGGATCGCCGCCCTGCTCGCCACAAATCCCGACCTCGAGCGTCGCTCGCTGCTTGCGGCCGCGCTCGATGCCCATGCGCACCAGCTCCCCCACGCCTTCGCGGTCGATCGACGCGAACGGGTTATACGGCAGGATCTTCGACTCGATGTATTCGCCGAGGAACTTCCCCTCGGCGTCGTCGCGCGAGTAGCCGTACGTCGTCTGGGTCAGGTCGTTGGTGCCGTACGAGAAGAACTCCGCGGTCTCGGCGATCTTGTCCGCGACGATGCACGCTCGTGGCACTTCCATGCAGGCGCCGAACTTGTAGGCGACCTCCACGCCAGCTTCACCCACAACGGACTTGAAGACACCTTCGAGCCGCTCACGCTCCATGGCCATCTCGTTGCGCGTGCCGACGAGTGGGATCATGATCTCGGGAATCGGGTTTGCGCCTTCTTGCTTCAGCTTGGCCGCCGCCCTGGCAATGGCCTTCACCTGCATCTCGACGATTTCGGGGAACAAAATGCCGAGTCGGCAGCCGCGCAAGCCGAGCATCGGGTTTTCTTCGTGCAGGCGTTCAACGGCCTGCAACAGGCGCTCTTTTTCCTCCAGCTCGGGGCCACTCTGGCCCTTGGCTCGCGCCTCGGTGACTTCGACCAGCAGCTTGTCGCGCTTGGGCAGGAACTCGTGCAGCGGTGGATCGATCAGACGAATGACGACGGGCAAGCCGTCCATCGCCTTCAAAATCCCGTAGAAGTCACCCGTTTGGAATTCTCCGAGGCGCTCCAATGCGTCCATATAGCCGCGTCGCGCCTGCTCATCACCGCGCTTTGCGTCGGGCGCATTCAGGATCATCGCCTGGACGAATGGCGGGCGACCCTCCTGGCGGAACATGTGCTCCGTGCGCACGAGCCCGACACCGCCGGCTCCGAGAGAGCGAGCGCGCGCAACCTCCTCCGGGGTATCAGCGTTGGCCCACACGCCGATCTTGCGCGTCTCGTCGGCCCACTCGAGCAACGTTGCCAGCTCCCGATCGCGCGTGATGTCGGGGTCGATGGTGGGAATTCGCCCCGCGAACACTTCACCGGCCGCGGCGTCGAGCGACACCCAGTCACCTTGCTTGAGTACGGTGCCGTTGGCCGACAGCTGCTGCCGGTTGACGTCGATCTCGATTGTCTCAGCGCCCGCAACGCACGGCTTGCCCATCTGTCGCGCTACGACGGCCGCGTGACTGGTCATGCCGCCGCGCGACGTCAGAATGCCTGCCGCTCGCGCCATACCGTGGAAATCCTCGGGCGAGGTCTCGCGTCGAGCCAGAATGACCGGCTCACCATCATTGGCCCACTTCTCGGCGGTGTCTGGATCGAACACCAGTTTTCCGACCGCGGCACCCGGTGACGCGGCAAGGCCTTTCCCGAGCCGCTGGCTTGCGGCCGCGCGTTCTTTGGGATCGAACTGGGGCACAAGCAGCTGCTGAATCTGCAGTGGCTCGACACGCTTCAGCGCGTCGTCCCGCGAGATCAGGCCTTCATCCACCATCTGGACCGCTGTGACGACCGCCGAGCGCGCCGTGCGCTTCGCGTTGCGCGTCTGCAGCATGTACAGCTTGCCGCGCTCGATGGTGAACTCCAGGTCCTGGACGTCACGATAGGTGTGCTCGAGGCGGTCGGCGATCTGCTGGAACTCCTGATAGACCGAGGGCCAGATCTCGCGCATACGCTGAATGTCCAGAGGTGTCCGAATCCCGGCCACGACGTCCTCGCCCTGGGCGTTCGGCAGGAACTCGCCCATCAGCTGCCTGGCGCCAGTTGATGGATCGCGCGTGAACGCTACGCCGGTGCCCGAGTCCTCGCCCATGTTGCCGAAGACCATGGTCACAACACTGACCGCCGTGCCCAGGTCGTGCGGGATCTTGAACTCATTGCGGTAGTCGACCGCGCGCTTGCCCATCCAGGAGTTGAACACCGCCTTGATCGCCAGCTCGAGCTGCTTCAAGACGTCAGTGGGAAATGGCTGGCCCGTGGCTTCCTGGACGACCGCCCTCAATTGCACCGTAACGTCGCGAAGCTGAGCGGCATTCAGATCAGTATCTTGTTTTGCTCCTGCCGCGCGTTTTGCTTGCTCGAAGGTTCCGTCCAGTTTCTCTGAGGGAATGTTGAGGACGATGCGCCCGAACATCTGCACGAATCGCCGATACGCATCCCAGGCGAAACGCTCGTTCGTGGTTTGCTTCGCCAGACCCTGTACGGTCTCGTCGTTCAGGCCCAGGTTCAGGACGGTGTCCATCATGCCGGGCATCGAAAACTTGGCGCCCGAGCGGACCGAGACGAGGAGAGGGTTGGCAGGATCCCCGAGCGTCTTGCCCGCCTTGCTCTCAATGGCGTGCAGAGCCTGGAGCGTCTGGTCCCACAAACCAGGTGGAAAATCATCGCCCGCCGACTGATACGCGTTGCACGCGGCAGTTGTGATCGTGAACGCGGGCGGGACGGGCAAACCGGCCTGAGTCATAGCCGCCAGACCCGCGCCTTTACCGCCAAGTAGATCGCGATTCTCGGCTGGCGCGTTCTCCGACAGATAGACCCACGTGTCTTGCGCTTTCCCGTCTCGCGGTGCGCCCGTCGCGGCACCCTGCGTCACTCGTGCTTCCACTGCCATGCTGCTCTCCTTAGAAGTCCAAGCGCTCTTGAAGCCAACCACGCACCTCCGCGATCGGGACGCGTGCCTGCTCCATCGAGTCTCGATCACGGATCGTCACCTGGCGATCATCCAGTGATTGAAAATCCACCGTCACGCAATACGGTGTGCCGATCTCGTCCTGGCGTCGGTACAGCTTGCCGATGTTGCTGCCTGAGTCGAACGTGATCATCCATCGTCGACGCAAGTCGTCGTAGATTTCGCGCGCCAGTCGCATCAGGTCAGGCTTGTTGCGATACAGGGGCAGGACGCACACCTTGTAGGGCGCGAGCGCCGGATGCAGATGCAATACCGTGCGCACGTCGTTCCTTACCGAATCGAGTACCTGCTCCTCGTACGCATCGATCAGGAACGTCAGCGCGGCACGCGTGAGCCCAGCGGCGGGCTCGACGACCGCCGGCCGGACGTGCTGCTTCCTTTCCTCGTCATACAGCATCAGGCGTTCGCCGCTTGCCTGCTCATGCTGCCACAGGTCCCAGCTCGAGCCATCCGGGCTCTTGCTGCGATTGGCAATGCCCTCCAGCTCGCCCCAGCCGTCGCCGAAAGGAAAGCGGTACTCGATGTCGACAGTCCGCTTCGAGTAGTGCGAGAGATCCTTCAACGGGTGCTCGTACCGACGCAGGTTCTCGGGGCGAATCCCCAGTTGCTTGTACCAGCGTTCGCGTTCGTCGACCCAGTGATCGAACCAGTGTTCGTCCGTGCCGGGCTCGACGAAGTACTCGATCTCCATTTGCTCGAACTCGAGCGTTCTGAACACGAAGTTGCCCGGCGTGATCTCGTTGCGGAAAGATTTCCTGACCTGCGCGGTACCAAACGGCAGCTTTCTGCGCATGGTGGTCGCAACATTGATGAAGTTGACGAACATTCCCTGCGCAGTTTCCGGGGGTAAGTACGCGATGTTCTCTTCGTCTTCCACCGGTCCGACGTGCGTGCGGAACATCGTGTTGAACATGCGCGGTTCACTGAGTGGACCACCACAGTTGGGGCACACCGTAGTCTCGATCTGATCCGCACGGAAGCGACTCTTGCAGTCACCGAGGCATTGCACGAGTGGATCGTGGAATTGCGCGACGTGGCCCGATGCGACCCATACTCTGGGTGACGTGATCAGTGCGGCGTCGATGAGCTCTATGTCGTCGCGCAGTTGTACGTTTGTGCGCACCCATGCGTCGCGTACATTGTTCTTGAGCAGAGTCCCCAATGGGCCATAGTCGTAGGTGTTGGCAAAGCCGCCGTAGATCTCTGCGCTGGCAAAAATGAAGCCTCGACGCTTGCAGAGCGCGACCAGTTTGCCGAGGTCGTCGAGCTGTCCCATAGGCCGCTCGCTGGCGATCACCGCCATACCCTCCAGAGGGTAACAAACGCGCCCCGCGCAACGGCGCTATGCGGGCGCGATGCGCTCCAGGCCGCCCATGTACGGCCGAAGCACCTTTGGAATCACGACAGACCCGTCTTCTTCCTGATTGTTTTCCAGAATGGCGATCATGGTCCGCGGCAGCGCGACCCCGGAGCCATTCAGCGTGTGAGGAAACTCCGTGCGCCCGCCCGCCTCGCGGCGGAAGCGGATGTTCGCGCGCCGCGCCTGGTAATCGTCGGCGTTCGAGATCGACGAGACCTCCAGCCACTCCTCGGACCCTGCCGCCCACGCGTTGAGGTCGAAGGTCTTGGTCATGGCGAAGCCCAGGTCGCCCGTGCACAACAGCATCGCCTGGTACGGCAGCTCCAGCCTGCGCAAAATATCTTCGGCGTCGGCGACGAGCTGATCGAGCGCCTGCATCGATTGCTCAGGCTCGACAACCCGCACCATCTCCACTTTGTAGAACTGCTTGACCCGTTTGATCCCGCGTACGTCGCGACCAGCCGCGGCGCGCTCTTTGCGGAAACACGGGCTCTGTGCGGTGAGCTTCAACGGCAAGCGTCCGGGCGGAATGATCTGGTCATAAAACAGGTTGACCAGCGGCACCTCGGAGGTAGGAATGAGCCAGAGGTCATCCTCGGCATCGTGGTACAGGTTGTCGTAGAACTTCGGTAACTGACCCGATCCGTACATGATGTCTTCACGCACCAGGTAGGGCGTGTGCGTTTCGGTGTAGCCCTGCTCGCGGACGTGGACGTCGAGCATGAAGTTCGTGAGCGCCCGCTGCAGCATGGCGCCAGCGCCGTTCAGGACGAAGAAGCGCGCTCCCGTCAACCGTGCGCCTGCCTCCAGATCCAGGATGCCTAACCGCGTCGCCAGCTCGTCGTGCGGAAGCGGTGGAAAATCGAACTTCCTGGGTTCTCCCCAGGTGCGCACGATTTCATTTTCCGTGTCGTCTTTGCCGAGCGGCACGCTCGCGTCGGGTAGATTCGGCACCCAGCCCAGCGCCTGCTTGCGTGTCTGCTCGACTTCCTTCAGCTGCTGCTCGCGTGACGCGAGCTCCTGTCCCAGGCGCCGCTCGTGCTCGACTTCTTCGTCTGATGGTCGGCCGCGCCGGGCTGAGGCGCGCTGTCGGCGTTCAGCACGCAGGCGTTCGACGTCGGCGGTCAGCTGCCGCCACTCCTGGTCGGCGGCGACTGCCCTGTCGAATGCGCGAACCGCGTCTTCATCGCGCCGCGCCAGAATGGCGCGGGTCCGCTCCGGCTCGTGTCGCAACAGCTCCGGATTGAGCAACTCACTGGCTCCGTCGCAACTGCGGAAACAAAATCACGTCGCGGATGGTGTGCTGATTGGTCATCAGCATGACCAGCCGGTCGATTCCCAGGCCCATCCCGCCCGTTGGCGGCATGCCGTGCTCGAGGGCGGTGAGGAAATCCTGATCGAACGGCTGCGCTTCAACGTCGCCCGCCTCGCGGGCGCGCACCTGCTGCTCGAAACGCTCGCGCTGGACTCGCGGATCGTTGAGCTCGGAGAAGGCATTCGCGAGCTCGATCCCGCCAGCGAATGCCTCCCAGCGCTCGACCTCGTCGGGATTTCCCGGCTTGCCCTTGGCCAACGTGCTGCCCGGAAAATCCGTCGGGTAGTCCGTCAGGAACGTCGGCTCGACCAATCTTGGCTCGACGAACGCGGTCAGCAGCTCGTCCAGGATTTTGCCGCGGTTCCAGTTCGCTTCGGCGTGCAGCCCAGCACGTTCGGCGGCTTCGCGCAGGCCATCCAGTCCATCATGCTGCGCGTAGTCGATGCCTGAGAACTCCGCGATGGCCTCGCGCAGCGGAATGCGCCGCCACGGAGGCGCGAAGTCGATCTGCTGATCGCCCCAGGGCACGCGCGTTCGGCCCACCGCGACACGCGCGACCGTCGCCACCATGTCCTCGGTCAATCGCATGACGTCGTGGTAGTCGGCGTAGGCCTGATACAGCTCGAGCATCGTGAACTCTGGGCTGTGCTTGAACGAGACGCCCTCGTTGCGGAAGTTGTGCCCGATCTCATACACGCGCTCGATCCCACCGATGATGCAGCGTTTCAGATACAGCTCGAGCGCGATGCGAAGATACAGCCGTGTGTCCATCGCGAAGGACTCCGTCGCAAACGGCCGTGCCGCGCCGCCGCCCGCGATGGGCTGCAGAATCGGTGTTTCGACTTCGACAAAACCTCGCGCATCGAGGTACCGCCGTATCGCGCCGACGATGCGGCTGCGCGTCAAGAACACCTGGCGCGTTTCTTCGTTGGCCATCAGGTCGAGGTAGCGCTGGCGGTAGCGCGTCTCGACGTCGACCAGGCCGTGCCACTTTTCGGGTGGGTTTCTCAGCGCTTTGCTGAGGACGGCGAGGTCGCTGACTTCGACGCTGACCTCGCCGGTTTTGCTCTTCGTGACCGTGCCGCAAGCGCTGGCGAAGTCGCCCGGATCGACGCTTTCGAACACCAGCCTCGCGTTCTCGTCGAGGGTGCCGGGATGCACGATGAGCTGGATTTGGCCTGATTCGTCGTGTACGAACACGAACGCGAGGTTCTTGCCAAGCGTCTTGAACACGCCGAGCCGGCCCGCCACACAGACGCGCTCGCCTTGCAGCGCATCGAATCTGGCGCGTACCTCGGCCGCCTGGTGCGTGCGCCGCGTGGCCGTTGGGTACGCGCGGATGCCCGCCCCCTCGACGCGCGCGAGTTTCTCGAGTCGTGCCTGGCGGATGCGATCGGGCTCGTGTCCGTCCACTGCCGCGGGCGTCTCGGCCATTGGGTTAACGCTAGCGCACGTACCAGCACTCATGCGCTGGCGGCACCACAGCGCTGAGGAACTCCGTACGTTGCAAGCTGCGGCAGGCCCCTCAAGCGGGGGGTCGCCGCGGGAAGGAACGACCGAAGGGAGTGACTGGCGGCGGGGGGCGGCTAGTCCCCCGATCCATGCGCAGCTGCCAGCGGATCATGATCCGCTGGCCACGGCGGCACATGTGCCGCCGTGCGGAGCCGCGCATGCGCGGCTCCGTCACAAAGAATGCAAGTAGGAAATTCCCTGTCAGGCAAAGAACGGTTTGACAGCGCGCGGTCCTCACCGTCAGC
>JAFAPL010000176.1 GCA_019247135.1 Chloroflexota bacterium
TCCGGCAGCTGCGGGTTCAGCCACAGAATGCCGTCGCGGGCCTCGAGCCCTGTGTAGCACCGCTGAACAATGTCCAGGGTGCCAGCCATGGCTCCAAGGTGAATGCCCTCAGCGGTGTTGCTCGATGCTTTCGCACCGGCGTCAGCCTCCAGCGCCTCGCGAAATGCGGACCAGGATCTGCGCCGATCTGAACGGGCCAGGACCCATGCATCGATCACCCGGCTGAGCGTCGAGCCCTGCGTGCTGCGCGCCAGGTAGTAATCGACTGTATTCAGAACGGTTTCCGATGTGAGAGGATAGCCCAGCCCTGCCAACAGCTCCCGCAACTCTTCAGCCGAGAGCAAATAGAATAGCATGAGCGTGTCCGCCTGCTTCGACAACTTGTAGCGGTTAGGCGTATCACCCTCAGCCTCGAGGATCAGGTCCATCCGCCCGATATCGGCGTAGCGCGTCCGGTAGGCGTCCCAGTCCAGCTCTAGCAGGCGCTCATAACCCTCGAACTGACTGACCACGCCGTCGTGGAATGGAACGAACATCTTCCTTGTGATGTCTGCCCAGCGCTCCGTTTCCTGCGACTCCAGGCCCAGAGCTGAGATCACCTCGTCGGAGTAGTACCCGCGCAGGATTGCCAATGTATCGATGGCCCGCCGCATGAGCCACACGACCATGACGTTTGTGTACGCGTTGTTATTGACGCCCCCTTCGGCTGCATCCGGATAGCCGTCATGGAACTCGTCGGGGCCCATGACCCCGTGAATTTCGTATCGTCCCCGCTCGGGATTGAACACGCTGATGCTTGCGAAGTACCGCGCAATCTCGATCAGCAGCTCGGCGCCGAAATTGACCAGGAACTCGAGATCGTTGGTGATTTCAAAGTACTGCCAGACTTCGTACGCCACGGCCAGACTGACGTGCCGCTGTAAGCGCGACCGGTCGGCGAACCAGCGCTGCGAACGCGGGTTGAAGATTCGCGTCGGCGTCTGTTCACCTCCGTCGCTGCCGCTCTGCCAGGGAAAGAGCGCGCCGCAACCTCCGTTTTCTGCCGCGAGCCGCCGCGCCTCTCCCAGTCGACGAAAACGGTATCCGAGCAGGTGTTTCGTGAGCTCAGGAAGGCGATAGGTGAGCAGGGGGAGCACGAGAACGTCGTCCCAGAAGACATGTCCGCGATATCCCTCACCGTGCAGTCCGCGCGCCGGCACACCGACGTCGAGGTCCATCGTCTGACGTGAGAGCGTCTGCAAAACATGGAAGGCGTGCAGGCGCAAAACCCGATTCGCATACGCATCGCCCACTTCCAGTTTCGATCGTGACCACAGACGATTCCAGACGGCAACATGCGAGGCCAGCAATTCGTCAAAGTTGCCCGCCACGCTGACGGCCCTGGCCGCCGCAAGGCCCGGCTCGCTGATGGCAGGATCCCGGGACGTGTACAGAGACACGACCTTGTCAATCGTAGCGGTCTGTCCTTCACGAAGTTCCAACCGCAACTCTCGGCCAATGAAGCCCGCCTCGTCGATGAGCCGTCGCTCCACGTCGACCGCCTGCCCGTCGACGGTGACGCGTACCCTCTCCGCTTCATGAATGCGAATCCCTGATTGAGCGGTTTCGACCTGCATGGCGACAGTGTCCCAGTCGAGCGATCGGCCAATCGGATTGACCAGGTGCTGTGAGCTGAAGCCGCGATCATCCCGAACGTTCAGATTCGCGACCCGGGCGTCAAGAGCCGTTACGACGCGCAGTTCGCCGGACCAGTTGGTCGCCGTAATTTCAAATCTTTGCGCGCCGATGTGCGGCTCCGCCATGTGCACAAGCCGGAGCTCGGAGACGTGTGTTCGCCGTTCATCGGCATCGGTAAGGCTCATCTGTCGCGAAAAGACTCCGCGCGACAGATTCACCTCCTGGAGATACGTGCTCACCTGAGTGCTCTCGGGTTGGAGCCACTCACCCTCCGCCGCGCGGAAACGCATGAGGAGCCAGTTCGGGAGATTGACGATGCTCTCGTCCTCCATCTCCTCGCCCCCGAGCGATGTCAC